>DATHFS010000311.1:0-13055 GCA_035317975.1 Cyclobacteriaceae bacterium
AGGGAAGCGAGCACAAATCGTGTGCCTTCAGGAGTTGTTCACCTCTCTTTACTTTTGCGATAGCGAGGACTATGAGAACTTCAAACTCGCTGAACCCGTGCCGGGGCCTTCTACTGAATCGCTATCGACGCTGGCGAAAGAACTGGGTGTGGTGATCATCGCCTCCCTTTTTGAAAAAAGGACAAATGGCATTTATCACAATACGACGGCCGTGTTGGATGCCGATGGAGCCTATCTGGGCAAGTACCGTAAAATGCATATTCCCGACGATCCGTCCTATTACGAGAAATTTTACTTCACGCCGGGAGACCTTGGATATAAAGTTTTTAAGACCAGGTTTGGCGCCCTCGGCGTATTGATTTGCTGGGACCAATGGTACCCGGAAGCGGCCCGGATCACGGCCCTGATGGCGGCTGAAATATTGTTTTACCCCACGGCGATCGGTTGGGCTACCGCACAAAGTGAGGCAACCAACCTCGAACAATTCAATGCCTGGCAAACCATTCAGCGGAGTCATGCGGTGGCAAACGGTGTACACGTCGTGAGTGTGAATCGCGTTGGGCTGGAACAGAATGGGGCTATGAAATTCTGGGGAGGGTCCTTTATCTCTAACCCCTTTGGTTCAATTATCTATCAAGCATCCCATGATAAAGAAGAAGTGAGTGTCACCGAATTGGATTTGGAAAAGACGGAGAGTTATAGGACGCATTGGCCTTTCCTCCGCGACCGCAGAATTGATTCCTATCAGCCTATTACGAAACGATTTATCGACGACTGAAACTTGAACCTGACCCCCAAACAACTCGGCTATCACTTTCCGGCAGAGTTTGAAAGACATTCCGCAACCTGGTTGAGTTGGCCGCACAAAGAAGCTTCCTGGCCGGGAAAACTTGATTCCATTTACCCCGTTTACGGTGATTTTGTCAAATATCTGGCGAAAGGAGAGAAAGTCAATATCAATGTGACAAACGAAACGATGAAGGAGAAGGCCACTGCGCTCCTTCAAAAGTCCGGGGCTGATTTAAGTCGAATTGAATTCTTCTTTCACCCTACCGATGACGCCTGGTGTCGCGATCACGGGCCTGCATTTTTGGTTAACCCGGCGGCGAAAGAAAAAAAAATGATCGTGAAGTGGAAATATAATGCCTGGGGTGGAAAGTATCCGCCCTTCGATCTCGACAATCAAATCCCACTCTTGATCGGGAAATACTATGGCATACCCATTGCCTTGCCCGGCATTGTAATGGAAGGAGGTTCGGTGGAATTTAACGGTAAGGGAACCCTTATGACCACGACAGCGTGCCTGCTGAACCCCAACCGAAATCCACAACTCGGCAAAAGAGATATCGAGCGATACCTGTGCGACTATTATGGCATCGATCACATCCTTTGGCTTGGAGACGGCATCGTCGGCGATGATACAGATGGACACATCGACGACTTGACACGCTTTGTGAGTGAGGATACTGTGGTTACGGTTGTGGAGACCAGCAAATCGGATGATAACTACCGGCCCTTGCAAGAGAACCTCAAGCTCCTTAAACAAATGCGTCTTGAAAACGGGAAGCAACTCCAGGTGGTGGAGCTGCCCATGCCCTCGCCGGTAGTGTATGAAGGTCAACGGCTTCCGGCCTCGTACGCCAATTTTTATATTGCCAACGATATTGTGGTGGTCCCTACCTATCGCGATAAGAATGATGACAAAGCACTGGACGTGCTCCAACGTTGTTTTCCCGACCGCCAGATCATTGGCCTTGATTCATGGGACATCATCTGGGGACTTGGATCATTCCATTGCCTCAGCCAACAGGAACCAGCGGTACCGGTCTGAAGTATTCTGCCGTTAGAAGGAGGCTTGTTCCGTCTGCATAGAAAAAAAGATGAAAATGACAATCTCTTTGAATTACCGCGATTGACCAATATTATTGCACCTTCCTAATGTGTTGCTATTGAAACGAGCGTTGTTTTTTAGTTTGCTGATTTCACAATTGTCTGTAAACGGCCAAGGCTTGTTGGAGATGAAACTGGATGGAACGGAACAAGGCCGGTTGCTAGTTGACGTTCTTCACCGGATTGAGAAAGAGAACCATGTTAAATTCTTCTTCCTTGATGAATGGTTTGATCAGACTAAAATTCAAAATAACTATAAGGACATCAGCTTACGGAATGCGCTGGGCGACATTCTCTTAGGAACGGATATCAGCTTCGTAGAATTTTATGACTATGGAGTGATTTTCTCCAAGGATCCTTCCGGAGCCCTGGAACGCGAATCCATTATAAGAAATGCCAAAGCCGGGCAGGTGAAAATCGAGGACATCGTGATTGGTGATCCGGGTAGTTATCAACTGGGCAAGATGGTTGAGCTTTCCGGGAGGGTCACGGACAAAGCATCTACCCAACCGATGGGCGGTGTCTCGGTTTCTATTAGTGATGCTAATCAGCAGGTCACCACTTCTCCCGATGGACTATTTCGAATTACCATGCCGGCGGGGGAGCACGTGTTTATTTTCCGGTATCTCAATTACGAAGAAAAAGTTTTGGACGTGAAAGCATTTGCGGATGGAATGGTGAGTGTTGCTCTGCTGGAAGCTCCGAAGATGTTGGAAGAAGTTGTGATTAGTGATCAACACTTGAATGCGGTCAGTGGACGAATTGGGCAGACCAATCTCAGAATGGCGGAGTTGAAGAGAATGCCTACCTTCTTAGGGGAAGTGGACGTAATCAAACAGATACAAGTGCTCCCGGGTGTCACTTCCGTGGGAGAGGTTTCTTCCGGTTTTAATGTCAGGGGGGGTGGTGTTGACCAAAACCTGGTGCTGTACGACGGGTTGCCGGTTTTTAATAATTCCCATGTTTTTGGCTTTTTCTCAACGTTCAATTCCGAATCGATCAAGGATGCCTCTTTTTATAAGAGCGGGATCCCGGCCGAATACGGAGGAAGGGTTTCTTCCGTTTTGGATGTGAATTCAAAAGAAGGAAATTATAAAAAATGGGAAGGTTCAGGGGGTATTGGAATGGTCTCGACCAACCTTATGGTAAGTGGGCCGATTAAGAAAGACGTATCCTCCGTTGCGGTATCGGTTCGTTCTTCCTATTCGGATTGGTTGCTCAAAACATTTTCCGCTAACTACCAAAACTTAAAAAACAGCTCGGTTGCATTTTATGACATTTCAATAAAGTTTACCCACAAGTTCAGCGAGAAAGACAAACTGTCCTTTTCCGGCTATACCAGCAAGGACCATTTTGGATTGCCGTCCGATACGACATTTGTTTGGCAGAACGACCTGGCCTCGTTGCGTCTGGATCATCTTTTCAATGAACGGGCTTTTTCCACGTTTACAGTTGGATACGGACAGTATGGATACGAGGTCACGGACAAAGACCCCACCAGTGCGTATAAAATGAAATACCGGATACGGTATCCTTCGCTCCGGGCTGATTTCAATTATCATTATGGGGGTCACAAAGTGGTGCTGGGAATCAACAGCATGTACTATCACATCTCGCCGGGCGCAATTGAACCAACGTCAGCGGAATCCAATGTTATTCCGGTCACGATCGCATCTGAACAATCCCTGGAAAATGCCCTGTTCATAAGCGACGGATTTGATTGGAACGAACGAATTCACGTCGACGCCGGATTTCGTATGTCCATGTTCACCAGCCTGGGCCCATCGACCGTCTATCACTATGAACCCGGCCTTCCTTTGAGCGGCACAACAGTAATCGACTCGGTGCACTATCCTGCCGGGAAAGTCATAAAAAATTATTTTGGCCCCGAACCCCGCCTTGCCTTTCGCTATACCCTGACACCCAATTCATCGATCAAAGTTGGCTACAACCGGATCTACCAATACATTCATCTCATTTCGAATTCGGTCGCGGTAACGCCGATCGATATCTGGCAGCCAAGTAATTATTATTTCAAGCCGCAGCGCGGCGATCAGATCTCCATGGGGTACTTTCATAACCTGAAGGACAATAAATATGAATTTTCTGCCGAAGGTTTTTATAAAAAAATAAAAAACATTCTTGATTTCAAGGATGGGGCAGACCTGGTGCTCAACCCGGCGCTGGAGACCGCGCTGTTGAGCGGAATCGCTCAGTCCTATGGTGTGGAGTTTTCGGTCACAAAGACCAGCGGGCGATTTTCCGGTAGCCTCAATTACACGTACTCCAGGTCCTTGCGGAAAGTAACAGGTCAAAGCGCAGAGGAGACGATCAATAAAGGAAATTATTATCCCTCCAATTATGACCAACCCAATATCGTTAACTTCAATTGGAAATACGGCTTGTCGAGAAGGTTTTTCCTGACCAGCAATTTCACCTATCGCAGCGGACGGCCGGTCACGATACCGTACTCCTATACGGCGATCGATAACGTACCGATCGCCAATTTTTCAGAACGGAATCAATACCGGATTCCCGATTATCATCGGTTGGACCTGGCGCTCGTTATGGAAGGCAATCACCGGCGAAAGAAACTCTGGGACGGTACCTGGGTGCTCTCTCTTTACAACGTTTATTCCAGGAAAAATGTGTACACGGTTTTCTATAAGAAGAATTCGTACGGTCTGCAACAGGCTTACCAGATGTCCATCATCGGAACCATTCTCCCTTCGCTCTCGTATCGCTTTAGACTCTAACCCATGAAGCCGGTAAATTATCTCCTCTTTCTTTTCCTGATCCTGGATGGCTGTATTGAGCCCTTCCATGTGAAAATTCCAGCCAGCCAGCAGGCGATGGTGGTGGACGGAATGATCAGCGACCAGCCCGGACCGTACACGGTACTCCTGTATCGGGCGTTGCCTCTCGACAACGAATTTCACTATCCCGATTGGGTGCCGGGTGCTTCGATTACAATGTATGATGACCAGGGTGCAACGGAGACGTTGAAAGAAAGCACACCCGGTCATTATGAAACGTCAGCCTTTCAAGGCATAGTCGGAAGAACGTATCATATCCGAATTGTAACCGGGGAAGGCAAAATCTATGAATCAACCCCTGAAAAGATGGAGCCAGTGGGCGACTACTCAAATTTGCATTATGAATTTATACAACCTCATGACCCATCGGCCGACCGGGCACTAATTGCGCCCAGCAATGGGTTTAATGTCTTCCTCGACGCCGATGTCCTGCCGGAGCAGGCCGGCCTGGTTCGGTGGCGATGGACAGGAACCTTCGAGATCAGGACCTATCCTGAGTTACGGGTCAAAGTCCAGATGCCCGCCGGGCCGATTCCCCATTTTATTCCAGACCCTCCTCTCTGCAGTGGATATATTGTACCCCGCGGTTCTACTAATATGCAGCAGAATGGACCTTGCACCTGTTGTTATTGCTGGGTTACCCAATACAACGATGGTCCCTTGATTTCTGACACGAGGTTTATAAACAACGGCAAGATTACCGGATACAATGTGGCTTTCATTCCTGCCAGCAGAAGGTTCTTTTATGATAAATACTATCTTGAAGTTGAACAACTGAGCGTTTCCCAAACGGTCTACGATTTTTGGAAAAAAATTGAAACGCAGAGCAAGAAAGGGAGCGATCTGTTTCAAACACCGCCCTCCGTAACGTCGGGCAACGTTCGGCTCGTTTCAGAGGATGGATTGGCAGTGATCGGAATTTTTGCCGCATCGGCCGTCAAAAAACATTCCTTCATTATTCCTCGCAGCGAAGTGCCCTACAGCTTGCCCGGTATCGATACGATTGCTACCAGTTGCCTGGAAGTCTACACGCATAGTTCATCGTCAAAACCCGATTTTTGGTAGGCTATGAAAAAAGGAATTCTCTTTATCATTTTCCTGGTATTGCTCACCGCCTTCACCGTCCATGACGACGGGGATGTTATTTCGCTGCTGCGTGAGCGATGGAGTGTATTTAACCGCAGCTACAGGCGAGTCAAACTCGACCTTTTTTTTAATCAGCCGAAATATTCACCGGGTGACACGGCCCTGGTACGGACATGGTATCTGACGGCGGCGAACCAGAAACCGGTTGAGGGAAGACAAATCGTATATCTGGACCTGATGGATCAGCAAGGGGTACGGGTCCTTCGAAATCAATTGATGATCGTGAACGGCTTCGCATCCAATGAACTCGTTATTCCGAAGTCCTTGTCTCCGGGAATCTACCTGTTGGTTGCCTACAGTGACTGGATGAAGAACCTGGATCCGTCCCTTTTTTTTAAGCAGGAGTTCGTCGTGACGGGATTGGACGTATTACAAAAATCAACTACCGATGAAAAGGAAATAAACATTACTATTTTTCCGGAAGGTGGCGCATGGATTACCGATTTGGAAAATAACCTGCTTCTTCAATTGACCGGGGAATTCAAAAACGGCAAAGCCGTGATCAAAAGCGATTCAGAAGAGATCGCCTGGCCTTTGTGGGATGCCGATGGGCTGGCTGAAGTAAAAATAATTCCCAGGCAAAACACAACTTACTATGCCGAGGTCACCGTCAATGGCCAGTTGAAAAAATTTCCTTTACCGGCGCCCCGACGGAACGGATTTTCCATTCGGATTACCACGTCCGGAGAGGCCAACTCGTTAACAGCAACGTTGCAGCCGTCGAAGGGAATGGACTTGACGAAAAAATATTTTTTGATCCTAACCAACGCCAGGGATATTATTTATTCCCGCCAGATCGAATTCGCTCACGGTGGACCCACGGAATATTCATTACCGGACGATTTGCCTTCCGGTATTGCCCAGGTGATGATCGTGGGTGAAGACCTTACGCGGTGGGTACAACGGGTTGTTCTGATCGGACCTAAGTCAACTCATTCGGTCGCAATAAAGCAGGCCGGGAAAATCTATTCAACCCGCGAGGTGGCCAATATCGAAATCAACGTAATGGACAGGACGGGTAATCCTGTGCAAGGAGTTTTCACTGCCCGGATCACCAGTCAGAACTTATTTGATGAGCCTTCCACTCATACTGGTTCAGGAGATAACCTGCTTTTGTACGGCGATATTTCTCCATCGTTCAGACTGAAAGGGGCTTCTGACATGAAGAGGATCAATCGTTACCTCATTGGGCAAACGTGCCCATGGCTGAATTGGGACCTCCTGCTATCCCAAAATCCTCCTGCCCCTCACTATTTTCCCAAAACAAACCTGACCTTGTCGGGAAAGGCGAGTTTCCTTGACACGGGTAAAGCGGTACCGGACTCGACGCAAATGATGTTTTTTCTACAAAAGCAGGTTTTTGGTTATGAAATCTATACGGATGTACGCGGACAATTCAACTGCCCGATTTTATTCGATTTTTCCGGCACGGATGATGTCTTTTATTCCGCTTCCCACCGGGGAAAGGATATTCGCGGCATTACCCTTCACATGGATGAACACGACACGACGTATGGATTTAAATCAGGTCCATGGACCAGCCTTGAAAAAGAGGATGCCTATGGGAAGTACACTTACCGAAAGAAAATAATTGACAAGTCGTTTTCCTTTTTCGCCCAGGGAAAGGCCAGCCATGATTCTATCGCAAACCCCAACGCGGCCATGGAGGATGAACTTCAGGGTGCAGACATCACGTTTAAAACCAGCGACTACATCATCTTCCCAACCATGCCCGAATTGATACGAGAGGTTTTGAGATCGGTAGACTATCGGAAAATCCGCGGGAAAGATGTGATCCGGATATATACTACGGGCAGGAGGCCTTCCAATGACGCCGGTCCGCTCTATGTGATTGATGGGATCCTGACCAAGAACCCGGTTACATTTGTAAACCTGAAGCCCGTGGATGTGCTCACGATAAAAGTAATTAAAGACAGCAACAAGCTTTCCAGGTTTGGCTCCCTGGGGGTTAACGGGGTAATTTTGGTAAGAACCAGGAATTGGCCACGCAAGCAAGCCGTCTCCCGGGAGAATACGTTCACGTTGGCCGGAATGTCGCCTCCTATTGTTGAAAAACCGGGTTCCATGAGTGATCCCCATCGTCAACCTTCCATGCCCGATTTAAGGCCTTGTTTATACTGGGGACCTCACCACGTACTGGATGCCACAGGAAAATCAATAATTCATTTTACAACATCGGATGATGTCGGGACATTCAGGATTCAAATCGAAGGGTTGACAAAAGAGGGAACTCCTTTTTCTGCTGAGGAGACATTTCAAGTGAAGTATTACCAACCCCAGTAGCAGGTCAGCTCAGAATAGAAAGAGTTGCCCGGGTGTAACGGCCATGTCTAATTTTCGGTCGAACCACTCAATCCCGCTGATCGATTCGATGGGCGGAAAAAAGGAGATTCCGAGGGTCTTGCAATCCGGTCTGCACGTTGAGAGAAACCGGTCGTAATATCCTTTTCCATACCCCACACGATAACCGTGCTTATCAACCACCAGCAAGGGCACCAGCACCATATCTATTTTGTCTGTCGGAGTCGGCACACCCTCCCGGGGTTCGCTCAGGCCCCATTTGTTTTGAACCAGTTGATCAGGCCCTTCCAAAAAATAGTTCTCCAATGTTCCCGTCTGCTCATTCACTTTCGGAATGGATAGCTGGATAGCAGGAAAGGCCCTCCGGATTCCGTCTATGATGAGTCCGGTATCCGGCTCGTTGAATTTCTTCATCGGCAAAAAAGTGTGCAGCACCCGAACCATAGACAGATCAACAGAATGAAAAAAAGTATCACAAAGCAGCACATTTAAACGGGCATACTCTGCCTCTGTCAAGGCATGACGTTTTTCCAGATACTGTTTTCGCAAGTCATCCTTCGACATCGGCAAGGAAGATAGTGAACCGAAAATCAAGAGGATCGAAATGATCGATTAACGCTTGAATGAAACCGGGATCTTTTTGGTAGAAATTCAGGAAGTTGTCGACGCGCTCCTGCAAACTTCCCCCGGGGAACAAGGTGTCCTTGATCACTTCGATTTGCCTTAATTTATCGGCATGAAGGCGTTTCTCGGCCCGTATGAATTTCGTTGCGATTTTTTCAAGACGGTTGATGACGTTCTTGGACTGGGCGCTGACATGGGGTATCAGTGTCGTATCGATCTTCCCGGCCTTTATTTTTACCTGCTCAAAAATGGCCTGGACATCGTGGATGGATTGACTCAACGTCAAGTCCTGGCTGGTATTCCTGAGGACCCAGTGATTAAAAAGAAAATTCTTTTCTTCAAAAAGATCTTTTGCCTGCAACCCCGTCTTTTCGAATTTGCGCCGGGTGGGGGCATCGATAACCATGGCAAAATTACGTGGCATGACGATGGGAAATGGCAACTGGTAGTGCTTAAAAACTTCTTTGAGCTGAAGCCAGTAGAGGACTTCGGCCGGACCCCCCACATAGGCCAGGTTGGGAAGAATCATTTCCTGATACACGGGGCGAAGAATAACGTTGGGACTGAATTTTTCAGGCTCGTCCTCAATCATTTTTTCAAGCTGCTCCTTTGAAAAATGCAAAGACGTGTCGACGACGGAGAATCCATCTTTTGTAGTTTCAATCCGGCTCCGCAATCCGGAATCGAGATAAAACAAATTGATCTCCCGTGCATGTACGTGTGTCTTATGACCCAGGGCCTCCAACGCAGTGCTGGTATTTTCTACCAATCGTTTGGCTGTGTGATTAAACAGGTCGTCCCGGATCACCGGTTTGAATAATTGCTTCAAGGTGCGATCATCGGGATCCAAAACAATCAAACCAGTTGCTCCAAACAGCTCATTCACATAATACCGCACCGCATCACTGAGGCTGTTGTGATGCAGATATGCCTCCCGGAAGAGGGTCGTATCGCCTGGTATTTCTTTGAACAGGTTTTCCAGGCTTTTTGGATTGAACCTTCCTACCGCTCCCTGCTCGTCGGTTTGCCAGGTGTATTTCTTACCATAAAGATGAAAATAGCTGATCTCGGCAAAGTCATGGTCTTCCGATGCCATCCAGTAAACGGGAACGAAATGATCATCCGGGTAGGCTTGCTGAAGTCGCTTGCACGTATTGATGACCGTAATAATTTTATAAATAAAATACAACGGTCCGGTGAAAATGTTCAGTTGGTGGCCGGTGGTTACGGTAAAGGTGCGTTCTGAAGACAACGCCGCCATGTTTTTCTTTACCGCATCGGTTGTCTGTACATTCTTGTATTGCTTTTGCAAGGCACGAACGAGGACATCGCGGTGGAGTTTTGGGAACGATGATTTTTCATCGCGTTGGACCTTGAAGTTTTCCTGTAATGGAAAGCGGGAATAGAATGGCCTCAGGGAATCTTTTTGGAGAATGTAATCGAGAAAAAAAGAAGAAAAAGAACGGGTTTCAGCGAACGGTACTTTTTCCTGGCGCATGATCAACAACAGCTAAAAAGGACCGATTTTTCTGAAATCACAACCCGAATAACGGTTTTCTGTATCATAAGGTTTGAAAAATTATCCAAGGGTTCAGACTGGTTCTGCTATTAAATCGAACTCCGTCGCACCCGTGACCCGGGCCTGAACAAAATCCCCCGTGCGGAGGTAATTGTATTTTGCGTCGAAGATTACTTCATTGTCTACTTCGGGTGAATCGAATTCCGTCCGGCCAAAAAATTCGCCGGCTTCTTTCCGGTCGATCAGTACATTAAAACAATGACCCACCTTCGCCTGGTTCAATTCCAGGGAGATTCCCGCTTGCAATTCCATGATCGTGTTGACACGTTCCTGCTTCACGTTTTCAGGAACATCATCGGGCATGGAGAAAGAATGCGTATTTTCTTCGTGTGAGTAAGTAAAAACACCCAGGCGGTCAAACCGCGATCGTCCGACAAACTCCAGCATTTCAGCAAAGTCCTCTTCTGTTTCGCCAGGATGCCCGGCAATCAGGGTCGTGCGAATGGCAATTCCCGGGACTTTTTCACGAATAGTTTGCAGTAGTTCTTCGGTCTTTTCGCGGGTCGTTCCGCGGCGCATCAACTGAAGCATCTTGCTGGAGCCATGCTGAAGCGGGATGTCGAGGTACTTGCAGATCGTAGGGCACTCGTTCATGACATCCAAAACATCCAGCGGAAATCCTGTGGGAAAAGCATAGTGAAGCCGGATCCAGTCAATGCCCTCTACATCGGAAAGATGTCTCAACAGATCGGCAAGATTTCTTTTTTTATAAAGATCAAGGCCATAGTACGTGGCATCCTGGGCAATAAGGAGCAACTCCCTGGTCCCGTTTTTCGCCAGGTTTTTCGCCTCCCGCACCAGTTCTTCTATTGGTCGGGAAAGGTGTTTCCCGCGCATCAGGGGAATAGCACAGAACGAACAGGGCCGGTCGCAGCCTTCTGATATTTTCAAATAAGCAAAGTGGCTTGGATTGGTAAGAATCCGTTCCCCCACCAGTTCATGTTTATAATTTGCATTCAGTTGCTTGAGTAACCGGGAAAGGTCGCGTGTTCCAAACCAGGCATCTACTTGCGGGATGTCTTTTTCAAGATCGTCTTTATAGCGTTGTGAAAGGCAGCCCGTGACATATACTTTTTCGACCAGGCCTTCTTCTTTGGCATCAACATATCGGAGGATCGTGTCGATGGATTCCTGTTTCGCGTTATCAATAAATCCACAGGTATTGATCACCACGATGTTCGCGTCGTCTTTCGCAGATTCATGCGTAACGTCAATTCCATTCCCGCGAAGTTGGGTAAGCAAAACCTCGGAGTCGACCTGGTTCTTGGAACAGCCCAGGGTGACAATATTGATTTTGGATTTTTTGCTGCCTTTGGTTTTCAACTTCGCTTGGAAAATTAGCCTGCAAATTTAAGGAAAATAACGGCCGGTTGGGGGTGACAACGTTAGGCATAAACTATATTTACGCTTTAATAATTCATGTCCAAGGCTGTTTTACTGATTTTTCTGATCTTTTTAAGCAGTTCCTGTTTCAATAAGGGGGATTGCCTGATCACGGCCTCGGAGCTAACCAGAATTGACCTCTATCAAAAAACAGACAAGCAACCTAAAACCATCCTATTTTCATCGATTACGGCATCGGGCTACGGAACTACCCTTCAGCTGGATTCAGTTAATTCATCTACTGTATTGATACCGGTCAACCCCAATGGAGACACGACACGGTTCACGTTCAACTACGACGGGAAATCCGATTTTATTACGGTAACCTATGCCTCCGCAACCCGAATTATCGCTCCAGACTGTGGAGCCTTCACCTATTTTTCGAATCTCGGGATTCTGAACACCAGTTTTGATCGCAGCCTGATCAAATTGGTCAATACCCGATTGCTCAGGGATCCGGTAAAAAATAACAATGTTATCAACCTGCAACTTTTTTTTTAGTCTTCTGCTGGCGTTGGTGACAACGGTGAGTGGCTTCGCTCAGGACAAGGACAAGTCAGCGGATACGCTGAAGAACAAGTTCCTCCCCACCGGGATCCGGCTGGGTACCGATGTGATCAGTATTATCAAAAGTCGAATGGGAAATAATTTCAGTGGTTGGGAAGCCAATGCGGACGTTGATTTTTACCGGTACTACGCGACCCTGGACTACGGAAACTGGTCGCGCCATGACGTCCTCACGAATGGCGATTATAAGAACAATGGTACGTACTTCCGTATTGGCGTGGATTGCAATTTTTTATTGAAAGACCCGGATCGCAATATGTTTTTTATCGGCTTCCGTTATGGACATTCTACTTTTAGTGAGACAGTAAACTATACCGATTCGGCTTCTAACTTTGGGATTATTTCAAAAAGCATTTCCAACGCGGGCTTGCAGGGGCATTGGGGCGAACTCACCACGGGGCTGCGCGTCAAAATCTGGCCAGGGTTTTGGATGGGATACACGGCCCGGATGAAATTTGCGCCCGGAGTCAAGGGCGCAGGTGCCCTTGCACCGTATGATATGCCGGGGTATGGATTGCTGAGTAAAGCACCTTACTGGGGGTTTAACTATCAGCTTTTTTGGAGGATACCTTTTCGGAAGGCCAAGGGGGCGCTGAGGGGGAAGTAGGCGGGGGAAAGTAGGCAGTAGGCAAGGGGCAGTAGGCAAAGATTTTAGTTGGGATGAAGTGTGACGGGAGGATCAAAAAGTAGGCGGGGGAAAGTAGGCAGTAGGCAAGGGGCAGTAGGCA
>DATHFS010000312.1:0-9131 GCA_035317975.1 Cyclobacteriaceae bacterium
TGATCCGTCCCTTCCTTCTCCAGGTGCCCGGCATCGCAGACATTACTACGTTCGGGGGCCCGATGAAGCAGTTCCACGTACTCATCGCCCCGGATAAGCTCCGCAAGTACGACCTTACTCTGTCAGGCGTAATGGATGCTATCGATCGAAACAATCAAAACACCGGTGGCTCCATCATCGAACGGGGCGGTCAGGGATTTGCCGTGCGCGGATTGGGAGCGATCAAAAGCGAAAGTGATATTGAAAATATTGTACTCACCTCCGTAAACGGCGTACCTGTCTTTATTCGCAATGTGGCCAGCGTAGAAATTGCACCTCCCGCTCCATCGGGTGTACTGGGGTATACCGTCACGGGACAAAATATAGATAAGGTGGGCTCGCCCGAAGGAATTATTCTGTTGCGGCGCGGAGAAAATCCAAATGATGTACTGGCAGCATTGAAATCAAAAATTGATGAGCTGCATGCAAATGAGTTGCCCGCCGGTGTGACACTTCGCGTCCTCTACGACAGGAGCTTCCTGATCAACCATTCGTTGGAAACGGTTGGCAAAACATTGTTCGAAGGTGTATCCATCGTCATTATTGTGCTCTTCTTTTTATTGGGCAGTTTCCGGTCATCCATGGTAGTAACGCTCTCCATTCCCTTCTCGTTGCTATTTGCTTTCATTCTGATGAAGCTGGCCGGGATTCCCGCCAACCTGCTTTCACTGGGTGCCATCGACTTTGGGATCATCGTGGATGGTGCTTGCGTGATGGCGGAGCACCTGGTCAGGCAATACAGACTGGCAACACCGGAAGAGAAGGCGCAAGGGATTATCAGGATCACGTTGCATTCTGCTCAGGAAGTGGGACGTGAAATTTTCTTTTCCGTCACCATCATTATTCTGGCCTATATGCCCATTTTGCTCATGACGCGCGTGGAGGGAAAACTCTTTTCGCCCATGGCACTCACGCTGGCCTTTGCCGTTGTCGGCTCCATGCTTTGCGCCCTTACCCTCATTCCCGTTTTGATTTCCTTTGCTTATAAGAAATCTCTTTCCTCTGCCGAGGCAATCCGGGAGCGGAAAAACCTGGTGCTCGATTTCCTGACCAATGGGTACAAGCATGCGATAACCGGAATTCTGAATTTCCCGAGAACCGCTGTGATTGCAGGAGGTGCTATCGTACTCACCTTGATCCTCTTTGGCGGAAAACTTGGAAGTGAGTTTTTGCCTGAACTGGACGAAGGTTCGATTTTTATGCGTGCGTTCCTGCCATCGGGTGTAAATATTCAGGAAAATGCGAGGCTCGCTCCGGAAATCCGGAAAATCGTCGCCCGTTATAGCCCGGTTTCCTATGTCATTACCCAAAATGGCCGCAACGATGACGGCACGGATCCGTTCCCGGCTAACCGGACCGAAATTCTCATCGGATTGAAAGAGTACCACTTGTGGGCTGACACCATTAAGAAGAAAGAACTTGTCACCCTTATTCAAGACGACCTTAAAGCGCATTTTCCAGGTGTATTTTTTTCCTCCGGTCAACCCATTATCGACCAGGTGATGGAGATCGTGACAGGAAGTGCTGCCGACCTGGCCATCTCGGTTGTCGGGGACGACATCCCGTTCATGCGGGCCAAGTGCGACAGCATCGCTACCATTGTCCGAAATACCCCCGGGGCAGTGGCCGTTAATATTGAACAAGAAGGAAGACAGGCCCAGTTGGCAATCAATATCAATCGGGAAAGTGCGGCGCGTTTTGGCATCAACGTCAACGACGTTCAATCGATGATCGAGGCTGCAATCGGAGGAAAGGCGGTGGGCACGGTTTACGATGGAGCCAAGCGGTATGACATTATTGTCCGCTTGTTGCCCGAGGTACGCAATACCATTGACGCTATTCAAAAACTTCAGGTCCCTTCCGCCAACGGCGCGTTGATCCCCATGAATCAACTCGCCGACATCCGTTTTGTAGATGGACAAACGAATATCTATCGCATCAACAGCAAGCGAATGGTAACCGTACGTACCAACATCCGGGGCCGGGATCAGGGAGGGTTTGTCAACGAGGTGAGCGCCGCCATTGAAAAACAGATTTCCGTACCCAAAGGGTACCGCATTATTTATGGAGGTCAATATGAAAATCTGGAACGCGCCGGCAAGCAATTGATCGTCACCATTCCGTTTACGCTGGTTATTGTGTTTGTATTTCTTTTTATGCTTTTCAGAAATCTCAAAAACACATTAGTGACCATGTCCTGCGTCACGTTTGCGCTGGCGGGAGGAATCATCGCCTTGTTGCTTCGCGGCTACCATTTCAATGTTTCGGCAGGGGTGGGATTTGTTTCCATTTTCGGAATCTCGGTCATGGCCGGTGTGTTATTGGTCTCGGCACTGAATCGGGCACGGGCGTTCTCTCAAGTTGATTTCCGATCCATTGTATTAAACACGTCTGTCCAGCAACTCCGGGCCATCCTTTCCATTCTTGTTGTTGCCATTATTGGTCTGGTCCCGGCCGCTATTTCATCCGGCATTGGCTCGGATGTCCAGCGCCCCCTGGCAACGGTGATCATTGGCGGATTAACGAGCACCTTGCTTTTTGCACCCTTACTTATCCCGCCGTTGTACTACTGGCTGGAAAGAAATACCGGATCTCCGCAACGCAAGGAGGAGACGACATAAATCAAGGGGCCCCCACTTCATTAATCGTTATTCATAATTGTTGATTGTTGATTTTATGGCGCTGTGAATCAAACATCAACAATAAACAATAAACAATCCACGTGACGGATTTTTGATTGTTTATTTAATGTTGAATAATGAATTCAGAAGTTGTCTTCGTTCCCATAGAAACTCCCCAATCTTAAATTTTAAATCCGTGAATCCCTTGATTCTACCGATCCAATTTCGTAAACTTTGTTGGTACCAAATCGACTTACGCCATGAGTACCATCACAAAAATCGAAGATTGGGGAAATTCACATCGGCCGGGATGGTTGGATGTTTTCCGGATCATCCTGGGTGTATTCATCACCTTCAAAGGGTTTGAATTCATGTTCAACATTGAGTCATTAAAGATGACCACCTCCGGGATGAACTTTGCATTCAGCGGCGCCATGCTTGCCCATTATATCATTTTTGCCCATGCGTTGGGTGGCCCGCTTATTGCGTTTGGATTATTCACACGCTTTATTTGTTTACTTCAACTGCCCATCCTTATCGGCGCCGTACTTCTGGTGAACTACCCGAAAGGTTTTCTTTCCCTGGGCAACCACATGGAGCTCGAAATGTCCTTTATTGTCCTGGTCGGCCTTGTTGTTTTTATTGTTTTTGGCGCCGGCAAATTTTCGCTTGATGAGCGCAGGCGGAAAGAGATACATATCGCCCACTAACCAAGTAATAAATAAACACATAGAAACATAGGCACATAGGCAACATTAAAGCAGCTCCTATGTTCCTATGTGCCTATGTTTCTATGTGTTATTGCATTTCGTTCCTTATCTTTGGGCATGCACAGTGAACTGGGATGAACAAGATCAAAGTCCTCATTGCCGATGATCACAAGATCATCCGCGTAGGCCTTCGGGGCCTCATTGAATTGTCTAAAGACATTGAAGTCGTGGCCGAAGCGGAAAATGGAACCGAGGTGATCGAACTGGTAAAGAAAGTGAAGGTCGATGTGGTTCTCATGGACATCGATATGGGGCACACCAGCGGCATTGAAACTACTCAACAGTTAAAAAAAGAGCATCCGGAAATCAACGTCCTGGGGTTGACCATGCACGAAGAGCAGGAATACATCGTTGAAATGCTGGAAGCAGGAGCCAGTGGCTATCTCCTCAAAAATACCGGGATGGACGAATTTCTCACCGCCATCCGGACGGCCGCCAAAGGCGACAGTTATTTCAGCCACCAGGTCTCCACTACGCTGTTACAAGCCATCACTCAAAAAAAGACCTTTCCCACATTCAAAAGCAACCATAACGGCCCCCTGACGGAGCGCGAAATAGAAGTGCTCCAACTCATTGCACGGGAATTCTCTAACGGCGAAATCGCCGAGAAACTTTTCATCAGCATTCGCACCGTCGACACCCATCGCCGGAATCTGCTCGAAAAACTCCAGGTTAAGAACACGGCGGGATTGGTGAAGTATGCCATGGAGAAGGGGCTTGCTTAATTGGTGATCGGTAATCAGTGATCGGTAATCGGTGATCGGTAATCGGTGGTTTGTACAAGGTGATCAGTAATCGGCCAGCCTTTGCGGAGGAAGTGAGAGACACAAACAAGCTTCATTGCACTGCACGTTTTGCTAGCTCCTTGGCGTTATACTTTAGAAATCAACTATCAGTTGGACTACAAACTGTCGGTGTACTCTGCACTACCGATCACCGATTACCGATCACCGATTACCTTCTTGCACTTGATTTTGGTTTATAATGCCAAACTTGGATCAACTTCATACCAAGGCCGAATCCACTGATTACCGATCACCGATCACCCTTTGCCCTCTATAGGTAATTTACCTACTCCTCCCCCACCCTATACGAGTTTTACCGGTTTTCTAAAACACGCCTTTTCACCGACGCTTGCTCGTTCCGGCCACCCTACATTTACCTCGACAAGATAAACCCCGGAACGAGGATGAAAGCGGATCTAAAAAGTCTAAACGATAGCCAGTTGATCGGCCTTATCCAGGGCGGAAACAGGGAAGCCTTTGGTGAACTTTACGACCGGTATTATAAAAAGGTGTACCACCGGTGCCTATCCTTTGCCAAAGACCCGGATGAAGCCTTTGACCTTGCCCAGGAGTCCCTTATGAAGGCGTTTGACAAACTGTATACCTTCCGCGGGGACTCATCGTTTTCGACCTGGCTTTATACCATCACCACCCGCCACTGCCTGGCAGGCTGGAAAAAGGAACATAGGAAAAAAGGCGTAGCCCTTCCCGGTCAGGCAGACCAGCCCGCTTTCGACATTCCGGAGGCTGACGGGGCAGTCGACCGCATTGAACAGGAAACTATTATGTTCCAGTTGCTGCACGCCTTGCCTGAACCGGAGCTTCAGTTGTTGATGTTAAAATACAAAGACGGGGTATCCATCGAAGGACTTCAATCCACCTTTGATTTATCCTCCAGTGCCATCAAAATGAGGTTGAAACGATCCAAAGAAAAACTCAATGCCCTGTATAGCCTCGCGCTGACGTATGGCCTGGAGCAAGTATTAACGCTCCTATAAAACTTGCCGCAGGCTGGTGACTTTTAGAATATTCCTTGCTCTAAAAGTAAAATGGGCCAGTCGTGAACAAGAAGATTCTATTTCCCTTTTCTTTTGAGAAGAATTTTCACCGGGGCTATTCCTGGACGATGGAATTGGCCTCCCGTTTGAATGCCACCCCCTTTTTTTTCACTGTAATCCCGTCTCACCAGCCCGATCAGAACCCCGTGAGCAACGTTTACCATTCCTTGCTGGAAGCGAGAGGCAATTATTTGCAATATTTCCGGCTTGCTAAAACAGGGAAGTCGATCCCTAAAACGGAGCGACTTATTGAGAAGGGCGATTTTACCTGGTCGTTGATCAGGTTTGTCAAGAAGACAAAGTTTGATATCATTGTTGTTGACCTTCAGGCTTCCGAACTCTCCCCCACCACCCTTCAGGATGTGGTGGAGAATGCCAACGGAGTGATCGTACTGCCGGATCAAAAAGAAGCTCCGGTAAACTCCCTGGCCGGCCCCAGCAAGGCAATCGAAAAAAGAATAAGGCAGGATTTCTATGATATCCTGGCCCAATCCAATCTGTATAAAGTCCCCAGCAATTTCTTTCATACCTTGGGGCGGGATAAAAGCCTATTCAACTTTCTTCACGGCCTTTTCAGGAAGAGCCAGAACCCGCTCTAGGGTCTCTTAAAATTGATTCTGGACCGGGTGACTTGCCTAATTTTAGAGCTCTAAATGCAAAAATCGACTATCATGCGGTTATCCAAAGCGGCTTTTCTTCTTACGTATGCGCTTTTGGTCAGTCCCTGTTTCAACGGTTTTGCCCAACCGGACTCTGTGCTCACGCTGCAGCAAGCCAAATCGATACTCCTGAAAAAGAATTTCTTCCTGCTGGCTGCCTACTATCAGATCGGTCAGGCAGAGGCACGGCTCATCCAGGCCCGGGTTTGGAATAATCCGACCATCGCGTGGAACCAGGAGGCTTACAATATGGAAGAGAACAAATACCTGCGCGCGCGCAATCAGTATGAAGCGCAAATCAGCCAGGCCATTTCCATTGCAGGAAAACACACCAACACCGTAAAACTGGCAAGGATCAATGTGGAATTGAACCGGGTCCAATTTCAGGATGTCATCCGGGGCATGCTATTCGAATTGAACAAGGTTTACAATGATCTCGCAGGCGTTGAAGAAAAGGAAAAGCTTTATTCGCAGGTGTTGAGCAGCTATCAACGACTGCTGGCGGCCAGCGAAAAAGAACTTCAGGTGGGCGCCATTTCGGTAACGGAGGATTTGCGGATCAAGTCGGAATACATCGCTGTAAAAGCCCAGGCCCTGGATAATGGTAATGCGAAAGAACAATCCCTATCGCAGCTCCGGACGTTATTGCAATTCCCGGGTGATACATTGATTCACGTAGAGCAACGGATACCGTTATTCAATGCCCGCTTTATTTTAGATAGTCTGGTTTCACGGTCGTTGTCGATGCGCCCCGACTTAAAAGTCGCCCTATTGTATAAAGAGTATCAAAACCAGAACCTCCGGTTGCAAAAGTCGCTGAGCATTCCCGATGTTACAATCGGTTACGACTATGATAAAGGGGGTAATTATATCAAGCAATATTCTGGTTTAATGCTCCAGGTACCGCTTCCGGTCTTCGACCGCAACCAGGGACGGATCAAGGAAGCGCAGTACAACATCAAACAATCGGAATTTCAACTGGAGTACCTGAAAGTCAACGTGATCAACCAGGTCATTGCGGCGTACAATCAATACAAAAGGAACAACGAAGGGCTGTCGAGTTATTCCGACGAATACCTGGCGAAGCTGGATCAACTTAACCGGAACACCAATATTTACTTTCAAAAAAGAGACATCAGTTTACTGGAATTCATCGACCAGCAACGAATTTATATCACCACGAACATCCAGTTGATCGAATTGAAGCAACAATACCTCGACAGCGTAAATAACCTCAATTTCAGTGTGGGAGAAACCGTGGTCGATTATTGATAAAGGAGTTTAACTATGAAAATAAAATTACTGCCCTGGCTACCCGGACTCATCGTGGCCGCTGCCTTGTTCGCCTGCGAGGGAAGGAAGGCCGCTCCACCAACAGCGGCGAAATCGGGTAAAATCAAGCTCACCCTGGAGCGTGACCAACTTCAGCACGTCAACATCTACACCGTAAAGCTTGCCTCGGAGAATGAGCAACTCACGGCCGTCGGGGAAGTCAGTTTTGCCGAGGACAATGTCGTTCGGATTTATCCCATCGTCAGCGGAACCGTCGAACGCCTTTTTGTATCGTTAGGCGACTATGTGTCCAAAGGCCAGGCCCTGGCGACCCTGCTCAGCATGGACATGAGCCAGATTCAGCGGGATCACAATATTGCAAAATCCAATTTTTCAGTGGAGGAGAAAAACCTGGCCCGCGCCCAGGAGCTTTTTCAGGCCGGCATGATGTCCGAAAAAGAATTTGCCACGGCAAAGAAAGACTACAACAACGCTCTTTCGGAATACAACGAGCGCACGCAGATATTGAAGTTATACGGTGGGTCGGCCAATGACCTCGATGCGATCTATAATGTGGTGGCCCCCCGGTCGGGCTACATCGTGGAACGAAACGTCACCGAGGGCACGCAGATCAGAAATGACAACAACACCAACATCTTTACGATTTCCGACCTGAAAACGGTTTGGGTTTGGGCCAATGTCCATGAGAGCGATATGGCCAAGGTGAGCGAGGGGGATGAGGTTTCCGTGAAAACGATTGCTTATCCCGACAAGGTGTTTACCGGCAAGGTGAAAAAAATCGGAACGATGCTGGATCCCGATTCCCGCGTAATTAAAGTACGGACCGAATTGCCCAATCAGGATGGTCTGCTCAAACCGGAGATGTTTGCATCCATCGTGATCACATCAAAAACAAAAAAAGTAATTCTGGCTGTCCCCCAATCCTCTATTGTGCTGGAGAACAGCCGGTATTTTGTCATGCGCGAAAGCCGGCCCGGAGAATTTGAAAAAGTTCCGGTAACGCTGGGCAAAGCATTTGGCGATTTTTATGAAGTTAGCGCCGGACTCAAAGAAAATGAAAAAATAGTTTCGGAAGGATCCCTTTTTGTCCTGGCGGCTTTCAACAGGCTCTGATCGCTGACCACGCCTATCTATGAATAATTTCATCAAATGGATCATCAGTTTTTCCCTTCGGAATAAGGTCATGGTATTTCTGGGGACCCTCTTTGTTATCGCCTGGGGTGTCCGGAGTTTCCTGGCAACTCCCATCGAAGCGTTCCCCGACGTGATCAATACAAGGGTGGTCATCATTACTCAATGGCCCGGCCGCAGTGCCGAGGAGCTTGAAAAATTTGTGACTATCCCCATCGAAGTGGAGATGAATGTCGTGCCGCGAAAAACCAGCCTTCGTTCCATCTCGCTTTTTGGCTTATCGGTTGTAACCATCTTTTTTGAAGATGAGGTGGATGACTTCCGGGCGCGGCAGATGGTGAGCAATCAACTTGTCAACGTCGACTTTCCGGAAGGCGTCGACTCGGAGGTGCAGCCTCCCTCCGGCCCAACGGGCGAAATATACCGGTACACGTTGCAAAGCTCCGACCACACGGTCCGGCAGCTAAAGGAAATTCAGGATTGGGTAATCGACAAGCGACTGAAAGCCGTACAGGGTATCGCCGATGTCGTGAGCTTTGGCGGGGAAGTGAAAACCTACGAGGTGACGGTCGACCCCAACAAACTTTCTGCTTTTGGATTTACGGCCGAAGATGTTTTTAATGCAATCCAGTCCAATAACGGCAATGTCGGCGGGGATGTCATTGAGAAAGGAACGCAGGCCTACCTGGTCCGGGGGCTGGGATTGATTAACGACATCGGCGATATAGAAAATGTGATTGTCAAGAACATTAATGGTACTCCCATTTTTGTAAAA
>DATHFS010000313.1:0-2169 GCA_035317975.1 Cyclobacteriaceae bacterium
CTTTTTGCTTCGGGTGTATCGGCATAGATCCTGATGGAGTCGCGGTACCTTCCACCCAACAACTGCCAGGCCGGTACGTTATAAGCCTTGCCGCATAAATCCCACAGCGCCATTTCAACGCCGCACACTCCACCCGCCTGACGCGCAGGGCCCCCAAACTGTTTAATGATCTTAAATATTCTCTCTACGTTACACGGGTTCTCGCCGAGGATGCGACTCTTCAGCATCAGGGCATAACGCGGATCGGCTCCATCCCGGACTTCTCCTAATCCGTAAATGCCTTGATTGGTATCGATCCGGATAATGGCGGTGCGCCCCAACACGGTTGTCACGCAATAACGCAGGTCCGTAATTTTCAATTCGGACGGACTGGATGCGCGTTGCACTTTTGAAGTAGTCTGGGCCATCGTGTCTTCAAAAGTCAGTCCTGCGAGACCGGTCATGGCCATACCGCCAAGGGCAGTTTTTTTGAGGAAGCTGCGCCGGTTATTATGGGTCGAGGGATTGTCGATTTCCGCCTGACGGGCAATTGCTTCAGCGTTCTCCCGTTCCTTATTCTTTTTTACAATTTGTTGAACGATGCTTTTCATGATGTTGGTATTTAGGGTAATTCAAAATTCATTCTGTATTAATAATTCCGGCTCTTCAGATAGTCGTCCAGTTCTTTCTTGGTCATGGGTAATTTACCTGGATAATTGTTCAGCCAATTCAAAAAATCCTTTTTAATAGTGTCGCTCCATTCGCTGTCGATCTCTCCGGCCAGATACTTTTTTTCACGTAGCCGGAGGTGGCCAAATTCATCGCGGAGCATGGTTACTTCGGAAGTGATCACCAGCTCTTCTGCCAGGTGTGCCGGGATAAAGATGACACCGTATTTTTTGGCCAACACGACATCCCCCGGTAAGACGGTAGCCCGTCCGATGCGGATGGGATTGTTGATACTGGTCAGCATCATCTGGCTGATGTAAGAAGGATCATGACCTTTGATCCAGCCGTTAAAGCCTTTGATTTCATTCAGGCCTTCCATGTCGCGAACCGATCCATAAAAAATCACCCCTCTTTGCGACTTGGCATAAATGGAATTGCCCAGGTTATCGCCGATCAGTGTGCCATCGGCAATTTTGCCATAGCTGTCGGCCACATATACGTCGCCGGTGACTAAGATATCAATTGGCCACGAATTGGTTCCGCCTTTTTGCGCGCGGTTTTCCACCTTGCCTTGTTCTTTCACCTGATTCTGAAGATCAGGACGGAGCGGCATGTATTGGGCCGTGACCACGCGTCCGGTCATGGCACTGTCGGGCAGGATGATCGTCCAATCATTTTCAAATTGATTCATGTAGCCCTTGTTGCGCAATACACCCCAGGCTTCTTCCATCGAAATATTTTTTAATCGCGCCAGGATCGCATCCGATACTTTCGGTCTTCCGTCCGCCGTGCGCTCTCCCTTCCATTCCGAAGTCAGCGCTTTAATATACTCCGGTGATGCACCGACGCGCTGACCCTTCGAATAAAAACTGCCGAGAACAAGCAGTAGTACTAGCATTGCATTTTTAATCATTTTGTCTAAGGTTTAAGATTTGTAAATTATTTATGCTGTCCTTTCTCAAGGGATTGACCTTGATATCCCGCGAGGAAAGCTAACGACATCGGATTCATTTGCCATTCCATTGAAACAGCTATTCTGCCGGTTAAGGAATTGACTCAAAAGGATGGGCAACCCTTTAGGTTGCCCATGTCCTGAGACGTAAACTCGATTTACTTATTCCACCAAACTTTGATGTTCAAACCATCGCCGCCCATGTTTGATATAGCCGTCTGAACGTTAGCGCTATTCACCAAAATCTCAGAGGGAGGATAGGTGAGTCTCGTGATGAAGACGACTGTTCTTCCCGGGTAGGGATTAGGTGTCAGCGCCGGGAAACCACTGCGTCTGAAATTGGCCCAGGCTTCGGGACCATTCAGGAAAGAAGCGATCCAATATTGATAACCAATTTGTGCGAGGGAAGCCGCCGTCGTTGATATGTCCAGCGGATTTGCTGTTGCGTAGGTGTCCCTGTCGGCAGCAAGAACGGTCGAGCCCACGTCATATGTCGCCATCTGGTCCATATGGGCCTTTATGCCAGCAGTAAAATAGGTCGAGGCGGCAACACTACCACCAGGGACCCA
>DATHFS010000314.1:0-3208 GCA_035317975.1 Cyclobacteriaceae bacterium
ATTGGAACCCGCACTAGCCCTTGAGTCCTGAGTCCCTGGTTTTGGATTTTGGTTCCGGATTTATGGCACCTCAAAATCCTCATGGAACAAACTCAATCGGCATGAATTCCCTACTAAAGACCAGGGACTGGGGACTAGGGACTATGGAATCAAAAAATTAATATTGTGCATGCTCATCCACCTGACCATAAAAAATTATGCTTTGATCAAGCACCTGGAAATGGAGCCATCGGCGCGGTTGAATGTCATTACAGGTGAAACGGGTGCAGGGAAATCAATCCTGTTAGGGGCAATCAGTCTGTTGTTGGGCAACCGGGCCGATACCAAAGTACTTTGGGATGAGTCCGCGAAATGCGTCACGGAAGGCGTCTTTGACCTATCGGCCTATTCGTTGAAAAATCTATTTGAGGCTGAAAACCTGGACTACGAAAAAAATACGGTGCTCCGCCGGGAAATCAGTCCGAATGGCAAGAGCAGGGCTTTTATCAATGACACCCCCGTTACCCTGGAGGTGATGAAGAAAATCGGAAGCCGGCTCATGGATGTACATTCACAACACGAAACCCTCGAACTCGGCAGCCGCCAATTTCAACTCCGCCTGGTGGATACCTTTGCCGGCAATCAAAAACGGAGAGATGACTATGACATCACCTGGAAAGCTTTCACCAGCGCCAGGAAGGAATACGAGACCCTATTAAACGATTCCGGCTTGTTAAAACAGGAGGCTGACTTCGTAAAATTCCAACTGGAAGAGCTGGTGAAAGCTGATTTCCAGGATGGCGAGCAGGAAAAATGGGAGTCGCAGCTCAAAATCATGGAGCATGCCGAGGACATTAAGACGCGGTTCAACCGGGCCATCGCGCTAATGGGCAACCCGGAATTTTCAGTCCTTTCCTCGATGGCCGAAGTACGCAGCCAACTCAATCCCATTACCTCCTATTCACCTGCCTATCAACAACTTTTCCAACGCCTGGAAAGTGCGAGGATTGAGTTGAGTGATATCCTCAGTGAAATTGAAAGTGAAGAAAGTAAAATTGAATTTGATCCGAAGCGAACGGAAGAGGTAAAAGAACGGCTAAGCCTTATCTATCAGCTCTTGCAAAAACACCACTGCCAAAACCTCCCGGAATTATTGACAGTAAAGGAAGGGCTCGAACGCAAGGCCGAGAAGACCAACAACATGGATGCCTTGCTCGCAGACGCGAAGCAGGTGTTGGAAAAGACGACGCAAGCGATGGAGAAGAAGGCAGCGGAACTTAGCCTGTCACGGCAAAAGGTTTTTGTCCCGCTTTGCAGCCAACTCATCGCATTGCTAAAACAACTTGGCATTCCGGAGGCGAGACTCGCTATTGAAAATGAACCGGTTCCACCGGGACCTTCGGGTGGCGACAGCATAGAAGTTCTTTTCAGCGCAAATAAAGGGATAGCGCCCCGCCCACTCGCTCAGGTCGCGTCGGGCGGAGAATTTTCCAGGTTGATGTTTTGCGTAAAATATGTGATGGCCGAAAAAACGTCATTGCCTACCCTTATCCTTGATGAGATCGACACGGGGGTATCCGGACAGATTGCCATCCAATTGGGCACGCTGATGAAGGCGATGGCACAACGCCACCAGATTATTGCCATCTCGCACTTGCCGCAAATTGCAGCCAAGGGAGACACACATTATTTCGTTTATAAGGATAATTCTGCAAGCAAAACTATTACCCATATCCGCAAGCTGGAAGAGGCAGAACGGATTGCAGAAATCGCTAAAATGATCGGTGGGGCAAAGCCATCTTCCCTGGCACTGGAAAACGCAAAGGAACTGATGCAGAGTTAAATCATCCTGCAAAAAGGCCAAAACAACGCCAAAACCGTGCTTTTACTTCTTCCCGGGCTTGAATTTGTTAAGATTAATTTACTAATTTGTAATTCCCTAACCCGCCAATGTGTTGGGAATTAATCAAATTTTCAACTTACTATTTCTGTTATCATGAACATCTTTGTTGCACGACTGAACTTTAAGACCAAGGGTGAAGACCTGGAGGCTGCATTTGCGAAATTCGGTCAGGTTTCTTCAGCCAAGATTGTGAAAGACCGCGACACCGGGCGCTCGAAGGGATTCGGATTTGTAGAGATGCCGAACGACGAAGAGGCCAACAAAGCGATTGCCGGTTTAAATGAAACGGACCTGGATGGCCGTACGATTGTCGTGAAGCCCGCTAATCCGAAGGCACCGGGGGGTGGAGAACAACATTAGACCTCAACAACCCCTGCGACCGGGCCATCCCCACATGAAGAGCGGAAGGAATTGCCAATACTGGAGATCTCCCTTCGTTATTCAAAATTACTTGATTTGTGATTATTGATTTTATGGCGCTGTGAATCACAAATCAACAATAAACAATAAACAATAAACAATCCACGTGACGGATTTTTCTTTCAAGTAGCCCACGTCTTCCCCACTTCGGATAATGGCAGACACCCGTGGTAGGCCCCGGGCACCGGATTATACTGCAATACTTTGGTAGCCCCCGGCTCTGACGTAAAGAATCCTAACATCGTCAGTTCTTTGGTCATCAGGATAAAAGGCTTTTCCTTTTTTGCCTTTTCATCGGCCTTTTTAAATGCTTCGATCGCCGCATCGTGAACTTTCTTCACCCACTCCAGTTGCCTGGCCGGATCGAGATCAACGAATGGATCACCATAGGTCTTTGCGGCTTGTTGTTCAAACTCCAGAAGGCCCTTTATAAACCGGTCTTTGTCTTCCTGAGGATAGACGTCTTTCAACATCAAGTCGATGAATGCCGGTACCCCCGCCTCCTTCGCACCGGGAGTATCCGTTTTGGGAATGATGATTTCGGCAATTTCGCCAACCGTGCGAGCCTGAACTTCAGTAAAAAATACCGGCTTATACGTCAATTCGGGCGCAGCCTTGCATCCTTTTAATACTCCTATCATAGCAGGAGCGGAAACAGCATACCCCAGGATCAGTGCGGTCCGTTCGATAGCTTCTCTTCTGTTCATAAGGTTATGTTTTTATTTTACTTACTATTCAAAATTCTCAATCCACGTCCTCACGCCGACCACCGCGCCGGGGTACAACAGCAAAGACCTTACAGGTTTCCTTTTTTCAGTTCGCCTACGGCATAATCCACGGCCCGCGCCGTCATCGCCATGTAGGTAAGTGAAGGATTCTGGCAAGCCGACGAAGTCATGCCGGATC
>DATHFS010000315.1:0-7769 GCA_035317975.1 Cyclobacteriaceae bacterium
CCATGACTTTTGATCACAGCACCTTCAGGTGGTTTGCATACCCTGTCTGTACAGCGTATGCGGTAGACCTACTACCATCTTTTATACAGCATTCAAAGAACTATTCTATTCTTCAATTCGTGACACACCCAACAAGGGCGAGTGCCGGGTATCGGAATAAACACTTTCGGTTCCAATGGCAGCAACCGATTCTTATTGATTTCCGTTTTGCTGTTAATGGCATCATCAAAAAAAGAAAAAACATCAACTATCAAAAGCTATCATTTCCTTCCCCGTAAATACGGGAAGGACTTGCTGCTGGATATTGCCAGGATAGAGACGTGGTCTATGGTGCTTACTATAGCGGTGTCTGGACAACACAGAACACAGCAGACGACTTTGAATTCCATCACAATGTTATAGCCCGCAGCGGAACAGGTTGGATACGGGAGGGAGACCACCATTATTCGATCAACAATTGCATTTTCACAGGCAATACTTACCCCACAGGCTTTGGTAATGACCCAACGGGAGGAAAAAAACCCAACCCTTTTGACTTCCTGCAAATGGTGGACGTGCAGATGGCAGGTACGGTAGAAATTGAGAAAGATCAAAGTAAAAAGAACTACCTGCAGCTGAAAGAAGACTCATTGGGATCAACCCTTAAAGCAGGATTGTTCAAAAAATAGCTTGAATTGGGCGCGCGTGGTCTAATTGTCCAATAAGTGAGGAATAACTATACATCCTGGAGACCTCGGCTATGCCATAAAGAAGGAATAAGAACCTGCCAGGAACCTGATAAGAAGGGGCTATGAGGGGAATAAGTGCGGGATAAGTATCTCATAAGTACTTAATAGGTACTCTATAAGTACTCAATAGGTAATCAATAAGTAACCAATAAGTAAACCCGTTATTTTCCACCGGTCTATTCGGTCTATTCGATCTAAACGGTCATTTCGATATAAACGGTACAAAACGTCGAAACCGATCCGGTAAATTTTGATGTGCCTTCTTATCAATTTTATGTTTGCCATGCTGCAGCAATGGCCTATCCCGATTGTGCCAGAAAAACAGAAGGGAAAATTTTAAACATAAAATACCATGGCAAGACAACAAGGTATTCTCAAATTCAAGGGAAACATCGGAAGTTTCTCGATGTACAAAACACAGGACGGATTTCAGGGCCGCGAAAAAAGCGGTATCGAACCGGGCCGCGTGTTGAACGATCCCGCGTTCCAGCGAACGCGTGAAAACCTGGCGGAATTCGCGCAGGTGGCTCAAAGCGCAAAGCCGAAAAGGCAAATTTCACAACCGGAGTTCGACACGTTGTACACTTCGGGCATTACCGGGAAAAAACATTCGGCCTACCTGGTGGCTATGAATGCGAAGGAAAGGATGATTCAACTAAATCCTTTTTTATTTAGTGGGCTCTCTGAAAACTCCTTTCCCTGTGGTAAAATAGGAAAATAAACTTGTTTTGATCCAATGGGTCCAACCTGGAGCACAGTCCGCGTAGCACTCAACGTCAGGTGTGAGACCATCATGAGTAAAATGAAGGTCTGTTACCCCGTTATTTTCTGTGAGATCAAAAATTAATTTTGTGTTAGCCCATTCCTTCTTATCCGAATACCAGGGCATATTGCAATCTGTAACTAACCAAACAATCTTTTTGCCGGGAATTAATTCTGCTACAGTAAAGTTAAAGAAAGCGTCACCTCCCATCTTCACTATGAATTGATCGTTTTGTTTTTCGGAACTTCCGCTGAAAGGTACTCCCCACCAGGCGGGTACATTGCAGATCCTATTGATCGCTTCGCCCGCGCTGATTTTTGCAGCGATACTACTGGTGAAATTGTTCGTTTCCATTTTGATTTTTTTGAACAAAGATAGGGTACTGGCATCCCTACGTATTGTACAAATCGGAATTCAACCCCTGTAATGTTTGGTGGAGAGCTCGTTCGTGCTGTTTCGAAGATCGGTTGGGGTCGATCCGGTGAACCTTTTAAATGCCCTGATGAAATGAGATTGATCGTGGTAATAATGGTAAATATGTTCTTTTAAATTTTGTGGTTTAACACCCGCTGAATACGCGTGGTAAAATTGTCTGAATCGGACGATCTCAGAAAGGTTTTTGGGACCTGTACCCAGATGCTCCGAGAATTTTCGATGAAGCCAACGCGAACTATAACCAGTTTCCCTTTCAAGTTGTGCAACGGTCAGAAGACCATCCGTACCCAATATTCGATCGATGCAATAATCATAGATCGGGTCTGCCACCGTTTTCTCCAACTGTTTGATCAAAAACTTTTGTAGAAGCTGCACTTTCAGTGTGATAGAATTGGCGTCAACAAGTTGTGATTGAAGTTCTCCAGCGCGATTACCGATCAGGTCCGACAGCCCAACAATTTGATTTGTGACCTCAGCGTATGATAAATTGAAAAAACGATACGCTCCGAATGGCTTCAATTCGATGATTATAGTGTCCGTCGGCGCGTCTTCATGGGAATCAAGTATGACAGGTGAATCAATGAGGCCAGTTAAACTTAGTTTGTTTTCAGCTTGAATAAAGGTCTTGTCACCGATGCCAGCCACGATGCCGTTGCGACAGGTAAACGTTAATTTAAAATTTGCATTTGGGACGATCAGTTTTCTTTCCTGAGCGGGAAGACGGCCACTGCTTTCAAATAAGTCTATTTTCGCAACATACGGGTTTAGAAAAGGATGTGGCGTGACAGGAATGAATCGGAAATCTGCCATTTGTTTCACCTTGCAAGTATTAATACTCCTTAAAGGTAAGGGCAAGACATGGCTTTCTCCAAACATCAGTGAGTATTTTGGGTATCAGGTTCACTGAGAAAAGGTAATATTCACTGAGAACAGATAATATAAGAGAGGACCCCGAAAGGCCCTGCGCTTTTTTTCATTTTTTTTTGCTGCCTATTCACGAAGAGAACTTAAAAATGGAGGATTTTCATCACAAATTGAACGTTTCACCGAATGCCTCTGAGGCGCAGATAAAAAATGCTTACCGAAAACTGGCCAAGAAATATCACCCTGACATTAGCAAAGAACCTGATGCCGAGAAAAGGTTTGTTGAGATAACCAAGGCTTACGAGGCCCTTCTTGGTAAAACGCCCTCGCGCCCTACGGTTACGAGTTATTCATCGGAAACATCGTACAGTGAAGAAGAAATAAGGAGATCAAGAGCGCAAGAATACGCGCGGATGCGCTACGACGAATTCAAGAAAAACAACGACGCATTCAAAAGAAGTTGGTTTTATTGGCCATTAAAAATATGTCTGTACAGCCTTGTTATAGGTGGCTATTGTATCGCCGGAGGCATGTTTTTATCGGCATTACTAGCATACTATTTTGATGGATTCAGCGGAATAGCCGCTTTCATTCTTTTCCTGTTTAGCTCGCTTTTTGGCAAATCCATTTGGGACCTGCACCAGGGAATAAAGCCGTATTTCAAGAATTACGATTAGATAGCGGATGCCCCAATTTCCAGAGGGAGTCTGCAGGAATCAAATCCCTTGAGCGGCCCTAGGAGGCATTTAAAAATATTGAGGGCTCTTTCGGGGCCACCGGTACTCCATGTGAAACAGAAGTCAAAGATTGGGCTTGGAGGTATTTGGAACAGGGCAGGAAATAGATTTCATCCATGCAAGAAAATCATCCGGAAGGCGTCACATAAGTATCAATTTTTCAACTTAATCTCGACGCCATTTTCCAAACCAAATGAAAGCAGTAATTAGTGAAATGTCCCTAAGAATGTTGAGCAATCTTGTTAATCAGTCCTAATTTGCTTGGTCACCCAATTGCTGGCAAACTTCTATCTGATATGGAATTTTTTTTGCACGGTCTTACCATCCACGATTTCAATTTTCCTCCAAGAACTCTCGTCATTCATAGGAACCCATCTTTTTTCTTCAGTCCTGTAGTGTAAGTCCTTATCTTTTTGATAGAATAATTGCGTATTACTTCTTTCAACAAACTTTAAAATTTCATTGTCATGATAATTGAGTTGGTCGTAGTCAGTGTAGGCGAGTTGTGCCATTTCTGAATAAAGCTCGTTCAATTTGAGCAGATCATCATTCAGGCTATTACTGAGCAATGTAACATTAAGGCCGATCCGTTTTGCCTCCCCAAACGTTATTGGGTAGCTATGGGAAGGATATTCTGAGTTAAGATGATTACTAATTCTTTGAGCTTTTTTCCCGTCTTTCAGATGATAGGATAGTATGTCGGTTGTAATTTTAATTGATAATGACGAAGCTCTGTCAACCGAACCAAAAACGAGGGGATGAATATGCTTATACAATTCATTGTATGGGTTTAGATCATTCTTTTGTTTTTTATCCTCCCATAATTTAATTACTCTGCTTAATTCAATTTGGCTTACACTTGCCAAATCGTTGAATTTGTCAATTGGTGACAGGTCGTGTTTAATTGAGGTGTCGATAGCAGTAAGATATCCCAGTGGACCTAGTTGAATTGAGTCAGCACCTAGCGCCAACATCGTGGCGGCAGATGCACAATCCAATGGCACGAGAGCAGTAATGCTTTTGTAAAACCTCCTTAAGAGGGTAACAATTCTAAGCGAACCTTCACCTGAACCACCATCACTTTTTATAAAGAAATATAATTTCGATTTATTTTTACGCTCGCGCAAGACTTCAAAAAAAGCAATTACGTCTTCGTCAACTATTTTACTATTACCAGATGTCCAGTATGTCAAGAAGTCGCCATCAAGATTCTTGGTGATTTTTGAAACCACTTTTTGCGTTTCGCTGAATAAAATTGGCGGTTTTTTTATTTCAACCTTGTCCTTGATTTGTTTGCTCATTGAGTTATTTTATCTAATCCTTTTTAATCATTTGCCTTCATAAATAATATTCGTAGCAGCTCGTGTGCGTCAATCACTATTTTCCAATTAACCTATGAAAAACATTTGATTTTAATTCATCGAGCGATTGATAATATTTGTCGCAATGGTCATTTAACAATTGAATATAAAGTTCGTCAGTACAACTCACATATTTTCTGGCTTGTTTCATCAGAATTAAGTCAATGGGTATCTTAATGGAAGTCATGACATCTTTTATCTGCTTGCCCCTATGAACAATAATTTATTAGTTAATGAACCCCCGGTTTGTCTTGTCGCGAACATAGAAGGCTTTGCAAAATGACCGAGGGAGTGACAAAGTTGACCTAGAGTGGCTACCGCTGTTGAAAATAATCTTTTCAGTGACTTAGCCGGTAGGCATGTCTTGTCTTGTTCCCTTCCTCTTTTTTTTGTCTCGATGCACTCCTTTTACACTTCGTTAGCACAAATTGACGAAACTACTTTCTTGAGCCTTATAAATATGTTCGGAATGCCCTTTCGTTTCCGCACCGTTTCCGCAAGGAAACTTTTGGAAGCAAAAAACCCCCAAAAGAGGCCAGAAAAGGCGCTTTTGAGGGTCAGGTCGTAGCGGGGGAAGGACTCGAACCTTCGACCTTTGGGTTATGAGCCCAACGAGCTACCAACTGCTCCACCCCGCGATTTAGTGGCACAAAAGTAGACCCCCACCGGTTAAAAAACAAATGCGATTTCCCGTATTTCACGCGATTTTGGAAAGATTGTACTGAAATGGTCAGGTTTTCCGGACCCCGATTAATTCTTTTTACTTCTCCAAATCTTAATCTTTGAGCGTGTCGGTTAAGGTAGCCAGCCCCTGGAAAAATCGAAAAGGGACGTATAGGGGAGTAGTAATGGCTTCACGAACATTTTCAATATCATAGTTTAAGAGGACCTGATAAATACAATTCATGAATTTGGTGAAGTATCCATTTCTAACCAATGATACCTTTCTTGATTTTGAATTTGAAAGCGCTGGACCAAATGGTCGGATAAAAAAAGTTGTGCGCTACAGCCCTCAAAATGCAAACCGGATAACGTACTTCAATCTTGCCTTTGGTGACTGGAACGAGGATGCAAAAAAAATTGATGATTCTGCTATTTCCAACAACAAAGACCGGGAACGTGTGCTGGCCACAGTGGCGGCAACTGTCCTGGAATTTACGGCGCACTTTCCAGACGTCCTTGTTTATGCAAAAGGGAGTACGCTGGCCAGGACCAGGCTATACCAAATAGGAATTTCCACCAACTGGCAAGAAATCGAACCACTCCTGTCCGTTTATGGGTTTACAAATGGAGAGTGGGTACCCTTCAGGAAAAACATCAACTACGAAGCATTTTTGGCTACTCGCAAATAAGCTGTAAATTTATACACACAAATAAAGAAAATTAGGATGGCAACCGGAACCAAAAGAAAAGCTAAGGCCAATGCGATCGTCAGTGATAAGGTGAAAGACTATGGCAACGATCCCTATTTTGTTAAGAAGGCGAAGGAATCGAAAGCTTTTCTTGAAAAACATGGCTTCCCGAAGCAATTGGCCCTGGGAGCTAAAAGAAAAGCGAATGTCTAGCGAATCGGAAGCCTAGCTAAGTTTCTAACTGCAGGATAATAAGCAATAGCCGCGTCGCCTGATCTCGTTGCAAAAAATTCAGCTTCCTACGTCCAGGTTTGCCCGTCGTCGAATGAACGGACCCCGTACCAGTTGAATGAAATCTTTTCTTATTCCGGTAAATACCCTGCTTCATTAAATTACCCTCCTTCCCGGAAACTCGGCATGTTCATGTAATCTGTGAATCTGCGCCATATTTTCGTAAATTTCAATTTTATGAAATCCCCTTTAACCATCGACCTCCGCAGCGACACCGTCACCAAACCCACCCCGGGCATGCTCGACGCCATGCTTCACGCCGAAGTAGGCGACGATGTGTTTGGCGACGACCCTACCATTAACAAACTGGAAGAAAAATGTGCCAAACTCCTGGGAATGGAGGCCGCTGTGTATTGCCCCTCTGGAACAATGACCAACCAGATCGGGATCAATATTCTTACCCAGCCTTATGATGAAGTGATCTGTTACAAGGGTTCTCATATTTATAAGTATGAAGGGGGCGGTGTGGCGGGCAATAGCGGTGTGAACGTCCGCTTGCTTCAGGGTGACCGCGGCAGGATCTCCGTTGAGGAAATCGGCGCCAACATCAATCATTCGGAGGACGCGCACTATCCGCGCACGGCTGTCGTTTCATTGGAGAATACAGTTGTGCGGGAAGCGGGAAGTTATTATCAACTCGATCAGATTGCGGCCATCAGCAAGTTCAGCCGTTCGAAAGGACTGGGCATGCACCTCGATGGCGCCCGGCTCTTTAATGCGCTGACGGAGACAAAAAACAAGGCCTCTGATTTTGGAAAATACTTTGATACCATTTCTGTTTGCCTTTCCAAAGGATTGGGTGCACCGGTAGGTTCTGTCCTGGCGTGCCGGAAAGAGCTGGAATCAAAAGCCCGGCGCATGCGCAAAGTATTCGGCGGCGGAATGCGGCAGGCGGGTTTTTTGGCAGCAGCGGGGATCTATGCACTGGATCATCATATAACAAGACTGCAGGAGGATCATCATCGCGCCAAAGAATTAGGAAAGGCGCTTGCCCGCCAATCTTTCGTCAAATCCATGATGCCCGTCGACACCAACATCGTGATCTTTGAACTGATACCGGGGGTGACCCAACAACAATTCATCACCAATGCGAATGCATTCCAAATCAAAGCCCTGACGTTTAACGATAACGAAGTCCGGCTGGTAACGCACCTGGATTTCACGGATGCTATGCTGGACAAAACAGTTGAGGCTTTCTCCAAATTCCGTTTCTGATGTTGCTGGATTCTTCCTCCCCG
>DATHFS010000316.1:0-6283 GCA_035317975.1 Cyclobacteriaceae bacterium
CCTTGGGAAACACATCGGGGTCATCTCCCAAAACACTGATGAAGATCGGCTGCCCAAGCTCTATACTCATTTGATTATTCGTCAGCGGGATATCCGATTGACTCTGAAGGAACAGATTGGGCTTGCTATTGTCCGAAGGCACAATTTTAACTTCTACCGTTACCGTATCCGTTCTCAGAAAACGGCATTTATTGGCGTTGTCAACAAGCACGAAGTGAAATTCAAACGTGTCTTTCTTTTTCAAGTCGACATTAGTACATCCAATGTCCCACTGAAAGTGAGAGATAACAGTGCCGTTGCCGGAGCCGGACGCAAAAGAAATGGCATGATCACTCTGTTTGAATCCCGGTGTAATATCGCTGAGGAGCAGGAAGTCGTTGTCGGCCTGTGTGCCCGTAACATTGAAGCGCAATGATTCTCCGATCCTTCGCACCAGGCCGGGCACAACGTGTTCGTGCGGGTCGGTAGTCAAATCGGTATCGACCATCGGATTGGCAACGCCGGGCAGCTTGACCGAAAGGTTGTACACCGCCGTTGCCGGGTCATTGGTAGCGCATAGATCCATGTCATCGGCAATAATTTTAACCTGGAAACTTGCGCGTTGCGTAAAGTCATAAATGTTGCAAAACGCATCCCAATGAAGCAGGCCGCGGATGAGTCCTTTTTCCTGCGTTTGAACCGTGAACGTCATCCCGGCATCCTTGAGCACAAAGCCATCCGTTATCAGATAAAGGATCATACTATCCTGGTCATTGTCCTTGATCTCAAACGACCAGGTAGCAGAGTCACCTTCATTGAGGCTGGCGGTGACCGGGTTTGGTGAAGTAAAATAGGGCGGTGAATTGGGCGGAGGCTGCACGGTCACAGCAACTTTCAACGTATCGGTCAGCGGCAAACTGCAGGCATCATCGTAGGCGATAATTCCAATTTGATACGGACCGTCGATGTAAGGGCATTGGGGAAAACAGATCGAGAAGTCTTTTGTGCTCCCATTCACCAGCGTGGCTGTCGTGACAGAAGGAAGAATACCGCTGATGTCTTTTTTCTTGCTGAAGTTAAGCGGGATTACGCGGATGGAGATATTCTCCGTGAAGTTATCTGCCGCACTTTGCGAATCCGGATCGGAGACTCTGACTTGAATACATCGGCTTCCATCAGGGACCGAGTTGTCAAAGCTGACCGCCATGGTGTTGTTGTAGGTGAATTCGGTGTCATTCAATTTCTTTCCAAGGATCTGCGGGGGTTGTGCAGGCTGGCATCCGTCGACAACCAGCATTTGAAAGTCACGGCGGCTTTCTCCTATTTTTTGCCGGTCGCGGAATTGCTCCACCTTGACCGCGAACACATACAATCCCTGAGCCGTAGGAGTAGCAGTCAAAAACCCATCGGTCGTGATGCGCAAGTCCGGCGCACCGTTGATGATATTAGTAATGCCATACGGTCGCCTCCATCGAACCAAAGGATAGGGTCCGGGCGCTGCCGCAGGCAATGCCAAAGAGGAAAGCGTATTGAGCGGAGTGGTTAGCGTATAGACCAACGAGTCGTTGTCGTCGTCCACTCCGGCGAAATTCACATAGTACGGTTTGTAGGGACAAGCATAATCATTGAGCGGCGGAAAGAGCCGGGGAGAGGAGTTATAAAATACGGCTCCGTTTTCCACCACCGGAGGAAATTCAAGATAGAACGTCTGGCCGGCAGCATTAGGATCGTTAGGGTCTCCCTGAACCGGTGCATCACTATAAATATTGGTGATCTGATAATTCCGGCAGCACCGCTGCCATACGACGTAGTACCCTTGTGGGTCGTTGTAGGTATCATTGGGCAGAGTCACCTTGCTGGTGTAGGTCAATTTGGAGGTTACGATCTCTCCGTGCGAACAGGCCGGCTGTGTATACCCTACAGGAGTTTCGGAAACCAACGGTAGAAAGACGTTGGCCATAAATTGGTTGTCGCGCTTCCTGTAAATGGTGGCCGTAACATTGGGGTCCTTCGCCCCCAGAGACCCATGGATCTTGTCAAAATAAATGATGAGATTAAGCTGGTATAGGTTACCCGAGATGTGCAACAGCTCAAATTCACCGCCCACGATATGCGAAGCCATCAATGGAAAAACGATCAGCAAAAAGAACGTAAATAACAACTTCTTCATCCCTTCCGTCATTCTGATGTATACCTCAATCCTTACGACACAACTATTCTGCAAAAATCTGCGGGATCTGCGGGAAACCAGTCTCGAAAATCTACGCAATCTGCCGGAAACAAGCCTCGAAATATAGCAAATGCCTGCCACGTCTAAAACCTCAACTTTGTCTAATATTGAATAGTTTCTTCTTCCTTTGTGGTTCTTTGTGCCTGCCCCGGCAAAGTCGGGGGACTTTCCCGCCAACGGATTTTTGAACTGACACTATAACTTAAAGACGAACTTGAAAAAAGGGGACATATTAGATAACCTGCTTGTCGAGACAATGGCTTCCGAAGGCAAAACTATTGCCAAGACCAATGGAATGGTCATTTTTCTGCAAGGCGGAGCCCCCGGCGATACCGTGCAAGCGACTGTAACAAAAATTAAAAGCAACTACCTGGAAGGACAGGTTATTTCGATTCAACAACTTTCCCCGCATCGCGCCGATCCGTTCTGCATTCATTTTGGAACGTGCGGAGGCTGCTCCTGGCAACACATTGATTATGAAACCCAACTTTTCTATAAACAAAAGCAGGTAGTCGATAACCTGGAACGCATCGGAGGGCTGACGCTTCCTGAGATCAAACCGATTATTCCTTCGGCCAAAACCCGGTACTACCGCAACCGCCTTGATTTCACGTTTACCGCCAACCGCTGGTTAACGAAAGAAGAACTCGTCGCCCACCGTAGTGTTAGCGAAGAGGGGAATGCCGGGCACTCCTCACCTGATCTAAACTCTTTTGGAGAGCCCGCCATTGGCTTCCACATCCCCCGCATGTACGACAAAGTCTTTGACGTAACAGAGTGTCATCTTCAACCCGATCCCTCCAACGCGATCCGTCTTGCCGTAAAAGAAGTTGCTGTAAAAGAGGGTATCGACTTCTTTGATCTGCGGAAACAAATTGGTTTCCTTCGGAGTCTGACGATCCGCACCGCCAACACCGGCGAGGTCATGACGATTTTACAGGTAGCGTATGAAAAGAAAGAATGGACGGACAAGATCCTGAATACCCTTTCGGAAAAATTTCCGCAGATCACCTCTCTTCTCTATGTAATCAATGGAAAACGAAATGATACGTTCAGCGATCTGGAAGTTCTTTGCTGGAAAGGGAAACCCTACATCACGGAAACCATGCCTAAACCCGATGGCAGTGGGATCCTGCAATTCCGGGTTGGTCCAAAATCATTTTATCAAACGAACTCAGCCCAGGCTCACGAACTGTATAAAGTTGCCTGGGCGATGGCCGAACTGCAGGGAACTGAACACGTATATGATCTCTACACCGGCACCGGCACGATTGCCAACTTTTTTGCCGGACAAGCGAAGAAAGTGATAGGCCTTGAATATGTTACAGCCGCCGTCGAAGATGCGAAAATCAATTCTCAGATCAATAAGATTGACAATACCGAATTCTACGCCGGAGATATAAAAGACTTGCTCAACAATTCATTCCTGACCCAACACGGTCATCCTGACATCATCCTGACTGATCCTCCGCGCGTCGGCATGCACGAAGATGTTACCCGAATGCTGCTGGCCGCCGCACCGAAGAGAATCATTTATGTCAGTTGCAATCCTGCCACCCAGGCTCGCGACCTGAAAATTCTCTGTGACCACTATTCGATCACCGCCGTTCAACCCGTCGATATGTTTCCACAGACGATGCATGTGGAGAATGTCGTGAGGCTAGACAGGTCATAGAGCAAGTCGCACAAACTAAAAAATGAAATGTCATCCCGGACAAGCACAAATGAAGCGATGAAAAGCAGAATTGTATTTGTTCCGGGACCCCGTGGCAAGTCGCACAGACGCATTTCATAGATCCTTCTCCGCCTTGACCTCATCGGGGTCCTGGGTCTCACTTCGTTCGCCCCTGATTACCGATAAAAATCGGGGCAGGCTATTTCATAGTTGAGTGTGCTTGTACATAAATCTGCGAATCTGCGGCTTAATCTAAAATAACCCTAAATTTGCCGGTCAATGTATCCCCCCAATCTTAAATTTTAAATCTTAAATTAATAAAGTGCGTCAACAATTACTCAGCGAAGGAGCTAGTGAACTCAGTTATGAGATTCGCGAGATCGTCAAGAAAGCCGAGCAGATCAAAAAACTTGGCAAGGAGATCTTCTGGGAAAACATTGGGGATCCGATTCAGAAGCATCATGCCCTTCCCGACTGGGTTCGACAGATCGTTGCCGACCTCTCCATGCAAAATGATTCGTATAGTTACTGTCCCTCCAAGGGCATTCTTGATACGCGCGCATTTCTTGCGAATCAAACCAATGCCCTGAAAGGTGTCCGGATCACAGCAGAAGATATTTGTCTTTTCAATGGTCTCGGAGACGCTATTGCGAAAGTATATCAATACATCACGCCCACCTCGCGGGTGATCGGTCCGTCGCCGGCCTACTCTACCCATTCCAGCGCCGAGGCGGCCCACGCCAGCCATGAACCTCTCACCTACAAGCTGGATCCTGACAATAAATGGTATCCCGACCTCGATGACCTATATAATAAGGTGAAGTACAACCCCAACATCGTGGGCATCCTGATCATCAACCCGGATAACCCAACGGGCATGGTTTATCCACTGGAAACGCTTCAGCGAATCGTGGCCATTGCACGGGAGTTCAAACTTTTCCTGATCTGCGATGAAATCTACATCAACATCACCTACAATGGCGCAAGGGCCTATGCCCTGGCCGAGGTGATCGAAGACGTACCGGGCATTTCCATGAAGGGCATATCCAAAGAACTTCCCTGGCCCGGGGCCCGCTGTGGCTGGATGGAGTACTATAACCGCGAGAAAGACGAGGACTTTAACCGTTTCTGCCAGGCCCTGGACAACGCGAAGATGATTGAAGTGTGCTCGACCAAACTTCCACAATTAGCCATCCCGAAAATTTTGGGCGATCCTCGTTTTAAAACATATCGGGAAGCAACCAACCGGAAAATTGGCAAGCGAAGCAAGATCATTGCCGACATTCTGCACACCGTTCCACAACTCACGTTCAACGAAACCTTTGGCGCATTTTACAACACCATCATTTTCCGTAATGGCATTCTGAAACCCAACCAAAAAATGAAAATCGATCACCCCGGCATCACGTCGTTGGTGGAGGCCTGGGTGCGGGAAGAGATGCCGCTGGATAAACGATTTGTTTATTATCTCCTCGGAGCAAAAGGCGTTTGTGTCGTCCCCATTTCCTCCTTTTGTTCAGAACTGCACGGCTTCAGAGTTACCCTGTTGGAAGAGGATGAAGACACATTGGTGAAGACATTTACCGCAATAAGAGATGGGATTGTGGAGTACCTGGCTTCCGCCTAAGGCAACCCCGGGAGCATTCGCCACTAGGGCACAAAGACACTACGTTTTTTGATTTTTGCTCTTCGAATCCCTTAAATTTCCTTCGTGTCTTTGTGGCTAAAATAAGACTCTGCCCGATTGGGAGTCACTACCGAACACTTGTTAATTCCCCAAAAACAAAATTTTTTTCCCCAATCTCCTTGAATGCCACCGCAAAATTTTTGAATCTTGTATACAACAACGCAGTTAGTAGTCCGAAAAAATGAGTTCAACAAAGACATATGAAGGCCACACAACGATGATCACGGTGATTCACCGTTTGTTGGTGCTTATTAACGTCATTATTCTCCGAAAACCGGGGCGGTGACTTTATTGATTATTAATTTCAATAACCGCCTCGATACCCTCGGGGCGGTTTTGTTTTCTATAGTGCACAACAAACTAACGATTGTTTAACATTTTATGTACTACAACGACAAAACGGTTCTCTTTCTGGATGGGAAATTCATCAAAGCGACAGACGCCAAAACCGATTTGTTTGGCCAGACCCTTCACTACGGCTATGGTGTATTTGAAGGGATTCGCGCCTACAAAACGGTGAATGGAGTAAAGATCTTTAAAGCCCACGAACATTTTGACCGGCTCCGGAATAGCGCAGCCCTGGTAGGCATTCCCTTTCGGTATAGCGCAGAAGAATTAACGCAGATCGCCTATCAGATTCTGGAAAGAAATAACTTAACCAACGCCTATATCCGCCCGCTGGTATTCTGCAGTCCCAACATGTCCCTCAACG
>DATHFS010000317.1:0-11678 GCA_035317975.1 Cyclobacteriaceae bacterium
CCCGAATATTTGGTAAAGGTCATGAGGTTTTGGGCTGCCACATAAATACGGAAACGGCTTATCGCTCCCTTCGTAATATCCTTCAGTTTTTCGGAAGGGATGTTGTAGCCGATCTGAAGGTTCCGGATCCTCATAAAGCTGGCACTTTCAATCCATCGGTCGGAATACCGGTTATTATTATTGTCGTCATTCACTGTCAATCGCGGCATGGTCGTGCTCGTTCCTTCCGCTGTCCAATGGGCAAGGGTAGAGGTCCGGAAATTGTTTGAACTCCTCAAATCTTCCATCGATGCCCGTACCTGATTATATACCTTTTGGCCGCTCACGCCCTGCAGGAGAACGGAGAAGTCAAAGTTCTTGTACGATGCAGAAAGGTTTATGCCGTAAAAGAATTTGGGGATTGGGCTTCCCAGGTTAGTGCGGTCTTTGGAGTCGATCTGTCCATCCTTATTCACGTCCACAAAACGGATGTCTCCCGGAGCCCTGCCGTTTGAAATTTTATCAGGAACGGCGGCATCGACTTCAGCCTGGTTTTGAAAAATGCCATCTGTTTTATATCCGAAGAAACTTCCAATAGACTTGCCTACAACAGTACTGTGTGTTTGTTGACCTCCTACACCGGAGATGATCTCAGGAATTCCGCCCAAATTCAATACTTCATTATGTACCGTGGTAATGTTGCCGCCAATGCCGTACTTCAACCTTCCCACTTTGTTTCTATAATTAAGGGCAAGCTCAATACCCCGGTTGAGCATCTTACCCAGATTGGCATCGATGGGCAGGAAAAAACCGGACGTATACGGAGCAGGGAATGGCAAGAGTATATCGTTGGTCACCTTGTGATAATAATCGAATGTAAGATCGATCTTGCCCTGGAGCATACTAATATCAGCGCCTATGTCTGTTTGGGTACTGGTTTCCCATTTCAGATCGGGGTTGGCAAAAACGATGGGTGCGGGGCCCCGGACGACTGTCTGTGTACCCGTTCCTACCACATAGTCGATGAAAGGATGCAGGGTGGATAAATAGGCGAAGTTAGTACCGGTGAATTGGTTACCGGACTGCCCCCAACTCGCCCTGATCTTAACGTCATCAAAAATGCTGCCTTTAGGAAAAAAGGATTCCTGACTTAGCCTCCAACCTGCAGAGAAGGAGGGAAATGTACCGGTGCGGTGTGCCTTGGCAAAACGGGAGGAATTATCCTGGCGAACGTTGAACGTGAATAAATATTTGTCGCTGTAGGAATAATTTACACGACCTAAGTAGCCTCTCAATGCCCAATGGTCGGCTTCGTTGGCGGCTCCCACCTGAACGCCTGTAGAAGCAAATTTTATTGCTGGATTGAACAGATCGCTTCCCTGAATCCGTATCTTATCATATCGGAAATTGGTCTCTTCCTCGCCGGCCAAAACAGTGAAGCTGTGCTTTCCAACGGTTTTATTGTAAGTGAGGGTATTGTTTACATTGGTTGTCAGTTCAATCGGGCGTTCCTGAACGAGGAACGATGGTTGAGGAAACCCGTTGTAGCCGATAGGTCCTCCATAGTAATTGCCATCGCCAACATTATAGTCAAACCCTCCGGAAATCCTGTACTTCAGCCCCTTGATGGGTTCAAGTTCTCCGTAAACATTGCCAAGTACTTTACGGGATACGACCGTAGTGTACTCGTATTTTGGATCGGTGCGCATCATCACATTTAAACTGCCCCCGGCAGGTCCCCGGTTAGCACTGTTTTCAAGATTGTAACCCGTTGGGTTGGTCGGATCGTACACCTGGAAAAAAGGCTGATTCATTGCCGCTTTGGAGCCGGAAAAGGTAGCTCCTTCTGATTGCACATTTCTGTCGAAAGAACTCATCAGGAGGGACTCTCCAAACTTCAAAAACTTGCCCACTTTTATATCAGCGTTCGCTTTGATGGAATAGCGCTTGAAAGCCTGGGCGGGTTCAATTCCCTGCTGGTTCATATAGCCCGCACCCACAAAATAATTTGCGGTTGCATTCCCCCCATTTATTCCAATGTTATGACTTTGAACATGCGAATTCCTAAAAACAACCTTTTGCCAATCGACTTCAGGTTTACTGGCGAATGAACTGAAGTCCCGGTCCGGCCCTAAATGGGATTGCATTTCGATGTACTGGCTATTGTTTAAAACATCCAGCTTCTTCCAGGCCTGACCCGTCCCAACATAGGCATCATAGGTTACCGCAGCCTTCCCTTCCTTCCCTCTTTTGGTTGTAACAATAATAACGCCATTGGCCGCCCTGGCGCCGTAAATAGCGGCTGCCGAGGCGTCTTTCAAAACGTCAATTGACTCAATATCTGCAGGATTAATTCCCGCTAACGGGTTCGATTCCGTGGAAGATGCTGTATTGACTGTAATATTGGATGTCTGAACAATAGGCACTCCGTCAATAACCCATAATGGGGAGTTAACACCAGCCGTTCCTACACCGCGGATGCGGACGTCAATTGGCGCACCGGGATCACCGCTTCTGTTGGAAATCTGAATACCGGCAACGCGACCTGCCAGGAGTTGATCAGCGCTGGTAATGGGCTTGGAGGCGATATCCACATCGGAGGCTCGCAAGCTGCCCACCGCTCCGGTAAGGTCGGCCTTTCTCTGTGTGCCATAACCCACCACAACCACTTCCTCAAGCGCCCGGATATCCTGCTTCAGGGATAAATTAAATGTGGTTTGATTCGAAATTGCTACTTCCAGGGTTTCATAGCCAATGAAAGTGCATACCAGGAAGGCATCGTCATTGGTAATGGCTAGTTGAAAATCACCATTGTTGTCAGTGGTGGTGCCGCGGTTCGTGCCTTTCACGAGAATGCTTACTCCCGGCAAACTCTCTTTGGTATCGCCGTCTGTTACCTTTCCTTTTATGGTTTTCTCCTGGGCTGAAGCAAAGAAAAAGGATAAGAGAAAGAGCGAACTGAACAGCAATTTGGATACAGAATTTTGCATAGATTAATGGTTAATAGTTGTTGGGGATTCATAATTGCAAACCTAATATAGACCAATAATAGCATTATTTGTCCGCTAAAACCCCTTTTTTATCCACAAAAACTCAATGCAAACGTTTCGCTAATTCACTTTAGATCACAAATTTTGGGACTCGGAAAAAGTCACTGTGGGCACAACAACCCGTGGCAAGAAATTAAATGCAAGCGAATAGGAACGAAAGGGATCATTTGTGAATGAATAAACGGGGTTCCAAAATGATCTTGTTGTACTTACCGTTTTGTCTTCCGTTTTTCGGTAAATTCAAAATGTTCAGTAACATTTCTGTGGCCCGTTGCCCCTGCCGGTATGGAAATTGTTCTACTGAAGCCAGGGGAGGATTTTCCATATAATGGCAAGCCGGAAGATTAGCAAAACTCACAAAGCTGATGTCCTTGTTAATTCTGATATTCATTTTCCGGGCATATTGCATCGCATCCAGCGCCACATAATCATTAAAGGTAATCACCGCAGTGGGACCTGGTTTCAAAGTAAGAAGGTGTTGCATCGCCCGGTGGGTAGTTTCGGGCAGGAGATCAGAATGGGCAACAAATTCAGGGTTGAATTGAACACGATGCAACCGTAATGCACGTTCAAACCCGGTAATCCTCTCCTTCGTGGTTAGCAACGCCTGAGGACCATTGATAAAGGCAATCCGGCTATGGCCGCCCTTCACCAGAAATTCAACTGCTTCCTGCATGCCTGCTTCCACTTTGCATGTAACGGTATGGGCTTCTTTTCTATCGGGCACACGGTCAAAAAAAACAACCGGAATATTGTATTTCTTAAGAATGTCAAAATGTTCAACGTCATTGGTATTCTTGGCAATCGATACTAACATGCCATCCACCCTGTGATTTTTCATTGCTTCCACTATTTTCCTCTCGCGTTCCGTGTCATCATGCGATTGGCCCATTAATAGGTTATAGTTATGTTCACTGGCGTAGTCTTCAATGCCGCTGATGGCCTCCGAAAAAAAAGCTTCTGATAGGTGAGGCAAGATCACCCCCAATGTGAGCGTCTTTCCTGATCTTAGGAATAGCGCTGTCTGATTGGGTTCGTATCCCAATTCCAGGGCGACGTCTTTAACGCGCTTGGTAGTAGCCGGACTGATATCTTCACTGTTGTGGAGTGCCCTCGAAACGGTTGATACCGCCAGGTTGAGCATCTTGGCAATCTCTTTAATGGTTGGCGCAGTCTGTTTCATACGTGCATTTTCAGGCTTCCTGTCCTTCAGGAGAGGGGTTGGTGTGAGGTGCCCACTAAGATACACGCAATTCATCAGTAATTCTTCAAGACAATCGATTGTTGTCCTTGTTTTCTCCCGGTCCCATTCCGGCCATGGTCCGTATAGCTTGCGGTCAAAATATAGGTTCCGTTTCCAGGTTCTCCTGTGGGTTTTTCTTTCGTTCGGAATGCCCCTTCCATGCCGGCATAATAACATCGATCAGGGTCTGAACTATTTTTCAGAATCCAGCTTACTGCTTCCCTGACCTCGTCGATCTTCAAATCCGGATGGGGCGGCATTTTGAGATCGCCCCACGTACCCGTAGACCCGGTGATTATTTTGTTTGCCAGGGCTTCTGCTGAGATTGAATTGTCGGGGTATCGCCTGGCGATCAGTTCGAAGGAGGGGCCGATCAGCTTAGCTTTTGCAGCATGGCAATTGAAGCACGTAGACCTACTCATCCAGGACAGGACTTCAGGATTTTCCTTCGACCGGTCCGACAAATATTTGGTAGCGCGTGCAGCGTCAGGCAAATAGGCAACCATCAACAATACTTCGTTGGCGGCAATTTCATTGTATTCGGAATTCCCGTCTTCCTTATCGGAAACCCGGATCGCGTAAGGCACAACGGAGTTCCATTGAAACGTACCATTTTTTGCCGGGGCTGTAATGGTTACTTCCGGTGGACTATTGTACTGTTGTGAAAAGGACGCAGTAAAAAAATAGAATACGAACGCCGTTGATCCAATCGATAAAAGGAGTCTGACAGGCATCGCCTTCATTCATTAAAGTAGCGCAACGATCACGCTTTGTCGATCTCGTTGGCTGCCCGGTTTGCAGATCGCGTGGCCGCTTCCGTACCCCAGTTGAGATTGTCCGCATAGGCGCCGGCAAAATGGATCCGTCCATGCGGCTTCATCAGGTGCGGCCAGAACTTATTCAACTCACCGATAGGGAAGGGGCTCCTCTCGCACGTGGGCGCAAAAGTCTCCTTCGTCCAGTCTCTGCCAATGGCAAACTCAATGGTGTCTTTCTTTCCCGGATATACTTCGCGAAATGCGGCCAGGGCGCGTTGAGGTGATACTCCGCCCGGCCCCGTTCCCAAAACGATCACGCGGTGGGTGTCCACTTCTTCTGCTGATTGCCATACTGCCCAGAGATCCGGATGGTCCAGGTCCATATTGATACTCAGGCCGTCATCCAGCCAAAATTTAGAGCTCGCCTGGAAGACAAATCGCTGATAGGAATCGTACGTAATATTCTCGATGATGTATTGTCTTTCCGGTGGCAAGGCGGGTTGTATGGGAATGTTTTTTAAGGCTGGTGGTGGAATACAATTCACGAAGAAATCGGCTGACAATTCTTTCGTTTCATTTTGTTGCTTGTACGTGATCGTTACCCCTGTTTCGCCATGCTTGATGGACATAATCGGGCAATTTAACCACACCCGCGAGCCCAGTCTTTTTGCGAAAGCGTTGGGAAGCATTTGGTTACCGTCTTTTAACCGAAAAACTTCCGGTGGAGCGAGTGGCACACCCCGGAGGTTCAATATTCCCGCTTGCCATAATTTAAATAGTGCCGATGAATTACTCCCACCTAAAAAGCCCAGCGCTGTTTTAGAGGCCCCGTCTTTCTTATAAATATCTGCCATCGGTATTTTGTCCAACTCATCATAACCTACGTGGAAGGGCTGATACTCGTCGTTAAATTTATTCAGATAGGGCTTAACATATAATGATTCCAGATCCCACCAGGGATTGGCAGATAAGTACTTTACTTCTCGTTCGTTGAATCCGAATTTATTCAATACGGCCGGATCCCTCAACATTTCTTCCGTATAGAACTTGCCCTCTATTCTCCTGGTGATGTTCTTTCGTCTGGGATACGGCAGGGCCGTGAGGTTGAATTCTTTGATGTATGCCCAATATCGATCGTACCCTGGCTTGGTAATATGTTCCATGCCGCCATCTCCGTAGAGTCCATCAGACAAACCATCGTGTACGGTGAAGACATGACCTCCATGCCGGCCGGAGGCTTCGAGAACGACTACCTCGTGTCCCTTTTTCATCAGTTCGTATGCGCAACAAAGTCCTCCGATCCCTGCACCGCCGACAATGATTTTTTTTGGAGATGCCGGGGTTTTTACCGGTTCGATGGCCATCGGGTTTGATTCAATGGGATTGTTCGCCATCGACGGATCGATTTTTAATACCGAAGCACCCACACCCGCCAGCATTGTGTTTTTGATAAAAGTTCTTCTTTTAAAATTACTCATTGCGATTGATTTTAGATCCCTGCTGATTTGCAATGTAATTTAATTTAATTTATTTCCTTAGGGCACACAGAGACTTGACTTGTAAGTCTTTCCTATGTGCCTATGTTTCTATGTTCCTATGTGTTCCCTTCACTTAATCGCACCGGGAATTTAGAAATAACCGTTGTATCTTTCAAAATGTATTCCTTCCGCAGATTGCATCATTAGCCGAACGATGGAGGCGACCGGGCAAAAGGTGCTCCCTTCAAAAAAACCATGACTGCCGAAAAACAACGCTTAATAGAAGACCGCGACAGGAAAAAGAACTGGCGCAAATTTGGTCCCTACCTTGCAGAACGCCAATGGGGAACCGTGCGGGAAGATTATAGTGCCAACGGGACGGCCTGGGACTTTGTAACGCACGATGCAGCGCGAAGCAAAGCCTACCGTTGGGGTGAAGAAGGAATCGGCGGGATCAGCGACAACCGGCAGCGAATGTGTTTCGCTTTCGGATTCTGGAACAAAAAAGACCCGATGATCAAAGAGCGGATCTTTGGCCTCACCGCAAACGAAGGCAATCATGCGGAAGATTGCAAGGAACACTATTATTACCTCGACAGCACTCCCACCCATTCGTATATGAAGATGCTGTACAAGTATCCTCAACAGGAGTTCCCCTATGCCTGGCTTGTAGAGGAGAACCGGAAAAGGGGAAAACTCGATCCGGAATTTGAACTTGTCGATACCGGTATATTCAATGAGAATAAATATTTTGATATCTTCATCGAATATGCCAAACAGGAGGACGACGATCTCCTCATCCGGGTGGTGATCCACAACCGGGGGCCTGTGCCGGCTGCCATCAACGTACTGCCCCAGGTGTGGTTCCGCAATACCTGGGCATGGGGCTACAACGATTACAAGCCGGAGATCTTCCGGGATGACAAGAATGTGATTCAAATCGACCACCAGGAGTTAGGCCATTACCACTTGTTTTTCGAGGACGAGCCAGAGGCTTTGTTTTGTGAAAATGAGACCAATACCGGAAGGCTTTATAATTTTCCAAAAGAAGGAATATTCAAGGATGGCGTGAATGATTACCTGGTCCGGAATCTTCCGGGGGCCATTCACAAGACTGCAAAGGGAACCAAGGCGGCACTTAACTACGACCTTCAGATCCCCGCAGGAAAATCCAAAACGATTCGCCTCAGGCTCACCTCCAAATTTGAGACCGAACCGTTCCGTGATTTCGACGCCCGTTTTGAACATCGCTTGGCGGAAGCCAATGAGTTCTTTGATGATCTGCAAAATGGAATTGATGACGGGGATAAGATCAACATTCAGCGCCAGGCCATCGCGGGGATGTTGTGGAGTAAACAATTTTATTATTACGATGTTCGTCAATGGTTGAAAGGCGATCCTTCCCAGCATGCGCCTCCGCCGGAGCGCAAGCACGGTCGCAACCACGACTGGACACATTTGCATAATGCTGAAATCATTTCGATGCCCGATAAGTGGGAATATCCCTGGTATGCCGCCTGGGATCTTGCTTTTCATACCATTCCCCTTGCCCTGGTGGATCCGGAGTTTGCTAAAATGCAATTGTTGCTTCTCACCAAAGAGTGGTATATGCATCCCAATGGACAGCTGCCGGCCTATGAATGGGCCTTGGGTGATGTTAACCCGCCCGTGCACGGCTGGGCGACGTGGCGTGTTTACAAAATTGACCAAAAACTGCAAGGTGGAATTGGAGACAGAAAATTCCTGGAAGAAGTATTTCATAAACTCCTGCTTAATTTCACCTGGTGGGTGAATAAGAAAGACAGCAATGGGAACAATATCTTTCAGGGTGGCTTTCTGGGGATGGACAACATTGGGGTGTTTGACCGCAGCGCCCAATTGCCAACAGGCGGGTACATCGAACAGTCCGATGGTACCAGCTGGGTAGCCATGTTCACCTTGAACATGCTGCGAATGTCGCTGGAACTTGCCAAAGAAAATCCCGTTTACGAAAGTCTGGCCACCAAGTTCATAGAACACTTCCTTTACATCGCCGGGGCCATTGCCAACGTTGACGAGGGGGGCATTAACCTCTGGGATGAAGAAGATGGGTTCTTCTATGATGTCCTCCACACCCCCGATAACCAACGGGTCAGAATGAAAGTCCGTTCGATGGTTGGGCTCATTCCCCTGTTTGCTGTGGAGGTCCTCGACGAAGAAATTTTCGAAGCCATGCCCAGGTTCGCCAAGAGTCTTGATTGGTTCCTGAAAAACCGGCCCGACCTGGCCAACCTCATATCGCGGTGGGGGGAAAAAGGTAAAAATGAACGCCACTTGTTGTCCCTGCTCCGCGGCCACCGGATGAAATGTTTACTTAAGCGGATGCTCGATGAAACGGAATTCTTATCCGATTATGGAGTACGTGCCTTGTCCAAACAACATTCGGAACCCTATAAGTTCTACGCCAATGGAAGTGAATTCAGCGTGAAGTATGCGCCGGGAGAAAGCGAGAACTCCCTGTTTGGCGGAAATTCCAATTGGCGCGGCCCGATTTGGTTTCCGGTAAATTATCTCCTGATCGAATCGCTTCAACGGTTTCATCACTATTATGGAGAGGATTTTAAAATAGAACATCCTACCGGCTCCGGTCAGCTACACACGTTGAAAGAAATCGCCGATGATCTCTCGGAACGACTGGTGAGCATTTTCAAAAAGGATAAGGACGGAAGGCGGCCGGTGTACGGGCATTACGATAAGTTGCAGACGGATCCCAACTTCTCCGATCACTTGCTCTTCTATGAATACTTTCACGGCGATACCGGCCGGGGAGTGGGGTCAATGCATCAAACGGGCTGGACCGGACTGGTTGCAAAATTGATTCAACCAAGGAAAAAGAAGCTGTTGGCAGCCGGTAAAAAGAAATGAGCTCGTTTACGCCAGATCAATTACACGATTTCAATTTTGCTTGTTCGCTGGAGTGGCTGGAGACCAACAACCTGGGGGGATACGCCAGTTCGACGGTTTCCGGCGCGCATACCAGGCGGTACCATGGCCTGTTGGTAGCGTCAAAGCATCCCCCGGTAGGCCGCATGGTTGTTTTGTCCAAATTGGATGAAACGATCATTACAGGCAAAGATCGTTTTGAATTGAGTGCCAATCGATATCCGGGTGTGGTTCATCCGCAAGGATTCAACTTGCTGAAGTCCTTTCGCCGCGACTTGTTTCCTGAATTTGTCTATCAGGCCGGTGATGTCGTTCTCAGGAAAACGATTGCTGCCCTGTCCGGTGAGAATACAACGCTGATCGTGTATGAGGTAGAGGCTGGTTCACCGTTCAAAATGGAATTGCTTCCGCTTTGCTCTGCCCGCGATTTTCATCGCACCACACAAGCCAATGATGTCATTTACACGGACTATATTTTTGACGATGGCGTTTTTCAAACAAAGAACTATGTAGACAGCCCTGAACTTTTTATTTCTGTGCCGAATGCCCAATTCGAGCCTACCCAGCGGTGGTACCATCATTTTGAATTTGCCGCTGAACAAGAGCGCGGGCTGGACTACCGGGAAGACCTCTTTAATCATGGGAGACTCACCGTTTCTTTAAAGCGGGGTGACAGGCTTGGAATTATAATTTCAACTGAAAACCCAACCGGCAGAGACGCTTTTCAACTATACAGGGAAGAAAAGCAACGCAGGGAAGCGCTGGTCAGGGAACACGGCGGGAAAGAAGAAATAAAACGACTCGTGCTGGCGGCCGATCAATTTGTCGTCAAGCGGGGTCATGATTCAAAAACGGTGATTGCAGGGTATCCCTGGTTTAGTGATTGGGGGCGTGACACCATGATTTCTTTGCCTGGCCTTTGTCTCGCGACGGGAAGAGCAGAGGATGCCAAGGGGATCCTTCGAACGTTTGCCGAAAGCGTGAGTGAAGGTATGATCCCCAATCGATTTTCCGATTATGGTGAAGCACCGGAATTCAATACCGTAGACGCTACCCTCTGGTTCTTTCAGGCTATTTATAAATATTATAAACACACATCCGATAAAGAATTTATCGCTTCGTTGATCCCTGTATTGAAAGACATCATGGCATGGCACTACAAGGGCACACGCTATCACATCCATGTTGACTCGGATGAACTCTTGTTTTCAGGACAGGCCGGGATGCAACTTACCTGGATGGACGCCAAAGCAGGGGACTGGGTAGTCACTCCCCGAACCGGAAAGGCAGTGGAAGTAAATGCGCTGTGGTTCAATGCACTGTCCGTGATGGCCGCCTTGCTTTCGGAGACGGGCGACTTGAAACTGGCCGACGATTTCAGAAAGCGGGCTTTTCGCGCCGGTGCGAGCTTCAACAGGCTCTTCTGGAACAGATCACTTGGATTTCTTTACGATTACGTAGACGGAGAATATAAAAATGATGACCTCCGCCCGAATCAGATCTATGCCCTCAGCCTGCCGTTCAAATTGCTTCCAAAAGACAGAGCGGAAAAAGTACTTGACATCGTTACCCGGAAACTCTTCACGCCTCGCGGATTGAGAAGTCTTTCACCGGATCACAAAGATTACAAGCCCTCCTATGAGGGCGACTCCTGGCATCGCGATAGCGCCTACCACCAGGGAACGGTGTGGAGCTTTCTTTTAGGTCCCTACCTGGATGCATGGATGACCCTGAAAGGCGAGCGAGGTCGCCCGGAAGCGGGCAGGATAGTGAGTGTATTTTTGGAACACCTGAATGAAGCGGGAGTCGGTACCGTATCCGAAGTATTTGATGCCGCGCCGCCGCATCGTCCCCGGGGTTGCTTTGCTCAGGCCTGGGGCGTGGGGGAGGTGCTGAGGGTGGTGATGGAATATGATTTGTTTTTGAAACCTATATAAGGACTTTAGGGTCCGACATCGTCTCTCAAAAGAGGACGATGCGAAACGAGGGTTCCCAGCGTATCGTCCCCTCAGGGAGGCGATACTGGAGGGTTAACGTATCGTCGCTTCGGGAGACGATACTTGACATGAGACCAACATAAGGACTTCTCCCCACTTCTTAATTCTTAATTCAAGGTTGTCCGGTTAAAGTTAGAAAAAGATGAATGAAAAGGGAGGCCTAGACCTCCCTTAATAGTTATTTTTGGGTTACCACACCAACAAAAACAACTATGAGCAAAAGTAGTTTTTTTACCGGACAGCCGGTACTC
>DATHFS010000318.1:0-2086 GCA_035317975.1 Cyclobacteriaceae bacterium
AGGAAGTTGTGGGCACCCTCGCTGACCTTCATGCCATTCATTTTATTGACACACTTCATGGTTGGGCCTGCGGCACAGGGAATACGATCCTAAAGAGAGAACCGGATTCAAACAATAACTTAATTTGGACAGCAAGCTCTATAACAGGTGAGCCTGTGTCCGCCGTTTGGAATGACATCTTCTTTATTGGTGCGCAGACAGGTTGGGTTGTTGGAAGCAACGGCGTTTACAAAACCATCGATGGTGGAACAACGTGGACAAAAGAAAGCACAAACGTCCAGGCAAACTTTAACGCAATTTATATGGTGAGTGGCACGAGTGGATGGATTGTTGGTGATAGTGGAAATATCCTGACGTATACTCCGTAGAGGTGTTGATGTTATGATAAGCGGAAAAATAAGTAGATTTAGTGTAGCAAGAACACGGTAACAGGAAATCCAATCCGTATGGAAAATAAAATAAAAGCCTTGTTATCAGCCCTCCTCCTGACAGTAGCAGGGTTGGTCCACGCTCAAACTGCTTCAGCCGTTTTTGACACCAAGGTACCCGTCACCTGGCTGGGCCTCGATTTCTATGGGGCGAAATTGGTCGGCGATCAAGCTGCATTCACGGCAGCCAACAAGACCAAAAACATATTAGCTTCCTGGAATGAACTTCTTTTCAAGGAAGCGGATAAATACAATGTAGGCAGGGCGCTGCACAAAAGGAATGTCACCAAAGATTTCTCCGCCACCAAAAAACACAATGAAGGACTGGACTTCACTTCGATGTTATCGGACAAGGCCGGCGAGCCAATGGATAAAGCATTCGTGCAAAGTGTTGTCGCCGGTTATGATCTGGAAGGGCTGAGTGGACTGGGCCTGATGCTTAAAGTGGAAAGCTTCGACAAGCTGGCGGTCAAGGGGACACTCTGGGTTACGTTTATCAACCTCGGCACAAAACAAGTCATCTTCACCGAACGTATGTTGGCCGATCCCGGAGGACTGGGCGTCCGGAATTACTGGGCGCGTTCCTTTCTTGAAATACTCGACCGTATGGATGGGAAAGAAATGAAGGTATGGCGGAAGAAATACCCGGATAATTATACAGAGTCAGTTTATGACGGGCCTGTCGTACAAAACATCGCGGCCACCCGCGAGACAGCGGCCCCTGCACCGACTGCCGCTGTAAAAAAGACAACGGAAGCAGCCAATGCAACGAAGGCCATCAAACCGGGTGGAACGTATTACGCTTTGCTGATTGGTGTTTCCAAGTACACCGACTCCAGGCTCAACCTGGATCAACCCGTCAGCGATGCCAGGAAAATAAAAGAGGTGTTAACGCAAGGCTATGACTTCAACACGGAGAACACGATCCTGCTGGAAAATCCAAGCCGCGGTGAGATCTTTTCGGCCCTCTACAAGCTGCGCAATCAGCTTACGCCGAACGATAACTTACTGATCTTCTATGCAGGCCACGGATATTGGGACGAAAAAATAAAGCAGGGATACTGGTGGCCGCGGGATGCCACGGCAGCCGACCCGTCGAACTGGCTTTCCAACAGTGATTTACGTGAACAATTGCGCGGTATTAGTTCGGCCCATACCCTGCTGGTCAGCGACGCTTGTTTTAGTGGCGGCATATTCCGTACCCGGGACGCCAGCAGCATAAAAAATGCTTCCATCGATTATCAAATGTTATACAAGATGCCCAGCCGCAGGGCCATGACCAGTGGTACGCTGACGGCGGTGCCCGACCGCTCGGTGTTTGTCGAGTACTTTGTAAAACGGCTGGGTCAGAACCAGGAAAGGTTCCTTCCCTCCCAGTCGCTGTTCAACAGCATCCGTGCTGCTATTATTAATAACAGTGCAACCGTACCCCAGGAGGGCGTAATTGCGGAAACCGGTGATGAAGGGGGAGATTTTATTTTTCAGAAGAAGTAGTCAAAAGGCCTGTCCCCCTACTCCTCTTTCAACGACTCCACCGGGCTTACCCGCGATGCCTTAATGGTCTGAATACCCACTGCAACAAATGGGATCACCATGGCAATCAATGCCGCGCCAAGGAAAAACCACCATTCCAGCCCAATGCTATAGGCGAATCCATT
>DATHFS010000319.1:0-7362 GCA_035317975.1 Cyclobacteriaceae bacterium
ATCGAACGTTGAACGTGAAGAAGCCGGCAGTGCTCATTCTATTCTTGTTACTATCCTCCGTGGTGTGGGCTGGAGGTATTCGCGGCGTCATTAAAGGGGACGATGGCCATGCATTAGCCTACGCTACGATTTTTGTCAAACAAACCGGAACCGGAGCCATGAGCGACCTTCAAGGCCGTTTTGAGATTGCTCTGCCTCCCGGAACGTACGATTTTTTCTTTCAATTCCTGGGGTATGAAACCGTGGCACGATCTGCAGACATCGCCAATGATTTTGTGGAGATGAATGTAACTCTCCGGACCCAAGCCTTGCTCTTGCCCAGCGTGACCGTGAATGCCTCCAAAGAAGATCCTGCCTACACCATCATGCGAAAGGCGATCGCAAAAGCGAAATACCACATCCAGCAACTCGACCGGTATACCGCCAAAGTGTATATGAAAGGCAAGGGCAAGCTTACCGATTATCCCTGGCTAGCCAAAAAGGCGCTGGAAAAAGAAGGCATTACGAAAGACCGGCTCTTCATTTCCGAATCCGTGAGTGAGATCAAGTATACGCGCCCCAACAAATTTGAAGAAAAAGTGATCGCCGTATACACCAGCGGCAAAGACCGGAATACATCGCCGAATGCCTATGTATTTGGCAGCTTCTATCAGCCTGAAATCGCCGAGACCATTTCCCCACTCTCGCCAAAAGCGTTTTCTTATTACCGCTTTGAATACCTTGGCACCTTCAAAGATCAAAAGTACGAGATCAGCAAAATCAAGGTCACACCCCGATCCAAAGGCGATAATGTTTTTGAAGGGGTCATCTACATCGTAGAAGACTGGTGGAGTATTCACAGTCTCGACTTCAAAACCACTAAGCTGGGGATCAAAGTTGTGGTGAAAGGGATATACAATCCCATTGAGGATAAGGCCTGGCTCCCCGTGTCACAACAATTTTACGTGGATGGTAAAGTGTTTGGGTTTGAATTTACATTCAGCTATCTGGCAACGGTTAAAGATTACAAGATTACCCTCAATCCCGCCTTGCCACAGGAGATGACTGTTATTGATGAAAAGGTGGAAAAGGAACAGGCAAAGCAAGTGACAAGCCAGTTCAGTAAGAAAGGACAGCAGTTGCAGCAGCGCCTGGAGCAGGGGAAGGAGGTAACCAACAAGGAATTGAAGAAGATGGTAAAAGAATATGAAAAGCAGGAACAAAAACGGGAAAAGGAGCCCGATGTGCTTTCTGAAACAAAGTATACCGTAGACTCCATGGCATACAAGAAAGACTCTGTATTCTGGACCGATATCAGGCCGGCGCCACTCAACAAAGAAGAGGAGAGAGGGTATAAAAAAACGGATAGTATATCGGAAGTGCAGCGGAAGCGCGACGAAGGTGATTCCTTAAAACCATCTAAGAGCAAAGGTTTCCAGGTGTGGGACGTTCTGACGGGCGACCGTTACAAAATCGGAAAGACTTCGGATTTTCAAATTCATACGCCCTTTGGCGGATACAATACCGTGGAAGGGTGGAACCTGATTTACAAAGTGAGCTACTACAAGCGCTGGGTGAAGCGGGACTCCACGGATCTGGACAAGCGGCCGGAAGTAAAGCGGTTGGAGATCACGCCGGTAGCCCGCTATGCCTTTTCACGCCAGGTATTTTCCGGATTTCTTCGCACCGATTACCGGACGCGCAAAGGCCGCCTGACGCTCGAGGCGGGCCGATACATACAACAATACAATTCCGATTACCCGATCCACCCGGTAATCAATACATTCACCACCCTTTTTCTTGGCGACAACCTGATGAAATTGTATGAACGCAATTTTGCAGACCTCCGGTACCGTCAACGTATCAGTGATAAATTTACCATTACCTCCAATCTTTCCTGGGCCCGCCGTCATGAACTCTTCAACACTTCCAACTTTACCATTTTCAACAGCAACAAGGAGCAGTTTGCACCCAATGCACCGGTGAATTCAGTGTTGGGCACGACATCATTTAACCCGAACAATGCGCTGATCGGTTCGATCAGCGTTGAAGCGAGGCCGTGGCAAAAGTACCGCATCCGCAATGGCGTGAAGTACCGGGCCGACAACACGTCACCGCTCTTTACCCTTGACTATAGAAAGGGCTTTAACTCCGTTTTGGGGAGCGAAGTAAAATTCGATCAGATCGAACTAGGGGTAAAGCATGGCATAAGACTCGGTGTCCGGGGTAAGCTCGATGTTGCCCTTAAAGCCGGTAAGTTCCTGAACGCCGACAAGCTTTTCTTCATGGATTATCAGCATTTCCTGGGGAACCGTACTCCATTTGTTACGACCGATCCCGTTGGAAGCTTCCGGTTGCTCGACTACTACCGTTACAGCACGAGCGACAAGTATTTTACTGCCAATGTGCACTACCATTTCCGCAAGTTCCTGGTCACCCGTATTCCATTAGTGCGGCTCACCGGCATTACAGAAAATTTCTTTGTCAACTACCTTGCCACACCTACGTCGCAGAATTATACAGAGGTTGGTTACGGCATCGAGGGGATCTTGCGCCTGTTCCGTCTCGAAGCCGCCGCTGCATTTCAAAACGGAAAGTATGTCGACTATGGGTTTAGGATAGGAGTGGCGACGAGTATTGGGGTGAATTTTAATGATTGATGTCGGTTACTGGTTACTGATTTCAGGTTTAAATTTTCCTGTCCCTAGCTTGAATCGGAACCAAATGCAGATCACAAAGAACACAAAGGAGACACAAAGAACACAACGCAAGAGACCTCGTAAAGGCAGTCATCGTACAATGATACAAACTGATTGCCTACTGCCAATTGTTCCCCGCTTTGTCAACTGCCCTTTGTCAATTGTCAACTGATTGCCTACTGCCCATTGCCTACTGCCTACTGATTTACGAACTTGCCTTATCTTACGTAAATGCCAATTTCGATCACTGATTTTTTTGACCTCCGTCAACACCACCCCGTGGTGGACGTACGCTCGGAGGGCGAATTCAAAGCCGGGCATATTGGGGGAGCGATCAATATACCCTTGCTGAACAACGAAGAGCGGGTGGTCGTTGGGACGACTTACAAGCAAAAAGGTCAGGGCGACGCCATCAAAGAAGGATTTAAGTTGGTGGGACCCCGCCTGGAAGGAATCATCAACGAAGCGGAGAGAGTAGCCGGGGGAAAAGAAATCCTTGTCCACTGCTGGCGTGGAGGCATGCGGTCCAATAACTTCTGCCAGTTTGTGGGTATGGCAGGGATCAAGGCGCAGTCCCTTTCCGGTGGCTATAAAGCCTATCGGCAATTGGCGTTCGATTCCTTTAAGAGGCCGTTGCCAATTATTTTGCTCACCGGCTGTACAGGCAGTGGCAAGAGTGAAGTGTTGCGCTCCCTGGCTGCGCAGGGAGAGCAGATTTTGGATTTAGAAGACCTTGCCTGTCATAAGGGATCTGCTTTTGGAGGTCTGCTCATGCCGCCTCAACCGACTACCGAGCAATTTCAAAATGATCTGTTCGAAGCGATATCGAAATTGGATACCTCAAAGCGTGTGTGGGTCGAAGACGAGTCATTGGCTATCGGGAAAATATTTTTGCCGGAAGATTTTTGGTTGACCATGAAACAACGACCCCTGGTGAAAATGGATGTTTCAAAGGAAGTACGGATTCAAAGGCTGGTGAATGAATACGGGCCCGCTGACCGGGCGACATTTTTGGAGATCATGGGAAAAATAACAAAGAAGCTCGGGGGTCAGCATTTCAAGGACGCAAAGCAAAAGCTGTTGCAAGGCGACATGGCTGCCACGATCGAAAACTTGCTGACCTATTACGACAAAGCTTATCTGGGAAGTATTAACGGGCGGAAGGAAAAACTTCAGTTGGTATTACCCTGGGATGGGAAGGATGTTGATGGGTATGCGAGCAAGTTGGTAAATGAGGTTTCCAGTTTGGTTCACGAACACACAAACACATAGAAACATAGGCACATAGTTCACATAGGTAGCTTTCTTTTGGTAGCATCAATTCGTTAGGCAATTTAGAGAAGTCAGACGGGTCCCAATTACGTTGGGTCTTTCGCCATTACTTCCGTGGCAAGCATGAGATGTAAGATACATAGGAAGCGGAATGAAAGGATCGTAAAAAAAGACAACTAAAAAGGAATGCAATAAGCTCTTGTATTTCTATGTGCCTATGTTTCTATGTGTTTTTTAAAACCTAATTTGGAACCATGACTGAAATCAAGCTCACCCAGTATTCCCACGGCGCCGGATGTGGTTGTAAAATTTCTCCCGCCGTATTGGAGACCATGCTGCACTCCGATTTGCCCAAAGGGAGATTTCCATCGCTGTTGGTAGGCAACGAATCGAAGGACGATGCCGCTGTTTTTGATCTGGGTGATGGTACGTGCATCGTCAGCACCACCGATTTTTTTATGCCCATTGTCGATGACCCCTTCACGTTTGGGGCCATTGCTTCGGTGAATGCGATCAGCGACGTCTACGCGATGGGCGGCGAACCGTTGATGGCAATTGCTATCCTCGGTTGGCCTATTGACAAAATTCCCGCTGAAGTTGCGAAAAAGGTCTTGGAGGGAAGCAGGAAAGTGTGTGCCGAAGCCGGCATTCCACTGGCGGGTGGTCACACGATTGATTGTCCGGAACCTGTGTTTGGTTTGGCCGTCACCGGTAAGGTGAGAAAGGAACATCTCAAAAAGAATAATACGGCGAAGAAGGATTCGGTGTTGTATCTCACTAAACCCATTGGCATCGGAATCATCACCACGGCGCAAAAGAAGGGAATCGTTCAGGAGCATCACTTGTCGGTTGCTATTGATACCATGCTTACCTTGAACACGCTTGGCGCGGATCTCGGGCAGCTTCCTTATGTGAACGCCATGACCGACGTCACAGGATTTGGCTTACTTGGCCACTTGTGTGAAGTATGTGAAGGAAGTGGATTATCTGCAGAGATTGAATTCGATAACGTGCCCAGGTTTGATTTTCTCGAGGCCTACATTGAACAAAAGTCCATGCCGGGCGGGACGGGTCGCAACTGGGCCAGTTATGGACACAAAATAAGTCCGTTATCAGACTATCAGAAAGGCATACTGGCCGATCCGCAAACAAGCGGAGGGTTGTTGGTTTCGGTCGATTCAGAGAAGATTTCCGGATTTGAGAGTTTTGTTCGAAGTAAAGGATATGAGCTAAGGTCATTTGGGAGACTGATTCAAAAAAATGAACTGGTCATTCGTGTTGTGTGATCTGCTTAGAATCATAGTGACCCCATTAACGAAGCATCTTAAAAATGGGGATCCCTTCTATGAAATAGCCTGCCCGATCTTTATCGGGGTCATCCCGGACAAGCACAATTCTAGCGATAGAAAGATGAACGAAATTTGTTCCGGGATGACATTTCATATTTTTGTTTACTCGAGTGACGTCCCCAACCTCAAGTTAGTCATAGTGGTTACTTTAAATTAATTTTGGATAGTCAGGAAAACTTTGACCTTGAACAAACACATGAAACCAAAACACATTCTCCCATTAATCCTTTCTTGTTTAGCAGCGCATTGCGCCTTTGCTCAAATCCAGGTGAGCGAGAACCATAAATTCCTAACCACAAAAGACGGCGAACCCTTTTTCTGGTTGGGCGACACCGATTGGGAATTATTTCACCGTTTGACGCGGGAGGAAGTCGAAGATTTTTTGGAAATACGAAAACAACAAGGCTTTAATGTTATCCAGGCGGTTGCCCTTGCCGAGTTCGATGGTCTTCATGGACTCAACCGCTATGGAGATTTGCCATTGATCGACAACGACCCGACCCGGTTGGCCATAAGCCCCGGAAATAATCCTTTCAATGAGGAGGAATACGACTATTGGGACCACATTGATTTTGTCATTAACAAAGCTGCTGAAAAGGGATTATACATTGGCCTGTTGCCCACCTGGGGAGACAAGGTAGCACATCTCTGGGGTGATGGCCCCGCTATTTTCAACCCACAGAATGCAGAGGTTTATGCCACTACGCTAGCCAAACGGTATGCAAAGCAATGGAATGTGCTATGGATATTGGGTGGCGATCGTCCTGCGGTGTACACTTCAAAAACAGAGGGCCCGGAAAAGCAATACGATGATCGTCCCGTCTGGAGGGCGATGGCGAAAGGAATTGAAGGCACCCTGGGAAAAGATGCCTTCATTACTTACCATCCGGCTGGCGGCCCGAATTCCAGTTCCCAATACATCCACAATGAAGCGTGGCTTGATATGAACAGTTTTCAGTCCAGTCACGGATCACGCGAAGCTGATCCCTGGAACTGGGTGATCCGCGATTTGGCGCTGAGGCCACAGAAGCCTACCCTGGATATGGAGCCGTGCTACGAAGATCACCCGGTCAATCCATGGGATGGGAAATGGACGCGGCAACGCGGCTATTTCACTGCCTATGACGTTCGGGCAAGGATTTACCGGGGCGTCTTTGCAGGAGGCTGTGGAGTTACGTATGGCCATCATCATATCTGGCAGTTTCTCAACAAAGATTTATATAAGCCCATCACGAATGGCGATACCTTAATTCCGTGGCGGAAGGCAGCCCATGCCGAAGCGGCAGGCCAGATGCATTATTTGAAAAAGCTCATGTTGTCGAGGCCCTACTTTTCGCGAATCGGTGATCAAAGTCTGATTCAGGATCCAGGAAGTACCTATGTTGATCTTGTCTATGCTACGCGCGACGAGCAGAATTCGTACGCTATGATTTATTTACCGCAGAATAAGCCTGTAAATATTGACTTGAGTAAAGTTTCTGGCGCGTCGAAAAATGTCTGGTGGTTTGATCCGCGGACGGGGTTGGCGACAAAAGGTGAGGCTGTGCGTGGAATGGGACTCCAACTTTTCTCTCCACCGAAACAAGGGAAGGATTGGGTTTTGGTGATTGACGATGCTTCTAAAAACTTCCAGGAACCTGGCAAATAAATTTTATCGGCGATGAAAACAACTTCTGTAATTCATGGATGAAGTGATTACTCGGTTCTAATTGCTTCGTATCGCTTTCCGCTCTGTGTTGTAACGACTTTCATTACTTTTCCATTTTCATTCTTAAAGAATTCTATTGTTCCTGCCGGCCGAATGTCTTTAATATTGAACTTTGTTTCTGATACCGCAACGAGTTCCGCTTTCCATTCACCCGGAACCGCTGCGTACAAGCGGTTATTTTCTTTGGAGATGAGGATCGGTCGTTGTGGACTTTCTGGCATAACATAGTTGCCAACATAACTTGTTAGGATGACGTCTGGCACATCTACGCCAGGTTCCGCAAAAATTCTCCCGATCGACAGATAAGCAATTTGTTGCGACAATTCCTCCATAGGTGCGCATTCACTATTAAAAA
>DATHFS010000320.1:0-3846 GCA_035317975.1 Cyclobacteriaceae bacterium
ATTGGGGGACTTGCTCTTTGATCCACGCTTGCTGTACCGGATGATTGTTGTCTTCCGATAGCCCTTCAATCGTAGTGATGTTCTGTGTCGTCATTGCAGACACAGGCATGGAACACGAACGGATGGGTTTTCCATTTGCAAGGACAGTACACGCACCGCACTGCGCTATGCCACATCCGTATTTCGTACCGGTCAGGCCAACCAAATCCCGGATCACCCAAAGAAGGGGCATTTTAGGATCCGCTTCTATCGTGTGAGCCTGGTTGTTAATTTTGAGTGTGTAAGTTGCCATAAGGTGGGAGTTTGAATAGGGTTAAAAATAGCAAAATTCATTTTAATAACCTTGTTAAAAAGTTGTTAAGAAGTGCCCCATTTCTACAATGTAATTGATTTTGGAGACGAACGGTACAATTATTGACGCCTGACTAAAAAAAGTAAGACTATGAAATCCTTCTTCTTCATTCTAAGTTTCTTCTCCGCCTTTCTTCCGGCCACGACGCAGGGTCAAAACCTCACGTTGACCGTCGTTATCAGAAATATCAGGAATGATAAAGGAACCATAGCCGCCGCGCTGTATCAATCCGAAGAAGAATTCATGAAAAAAACCTGGCAATCCAGAAGCATACCTTCCAGAAAAGGGGAGGTGGAATTGGTTTTTGAAAATATACCAGCCGGCGATTATGCTGTCAGTGTGATGCATGATGCCAACAAGAATGGAGTGCTCGATACCAATTCAATGGGGATTCCCCGGGAAGGATTTGGCTTTTCCAATGATGCAGCAGGGACGTTTGGCCCTCCGGGTTTTGATAAAGCAAAATTCACTATTACAAATGAGAAGGGGGTAGTCATTACAATGAAGTACTACTGATCAATCTAAAATTTAAGAATGGAGCTTCCATACCCTTTAAAGGACTCCAATTTCAATCGATTGCAGTAACTCCTATGCAGAACCCCCATTTTTAATCTTAAATTTTAAATGATTTTTAAATCTTAAATCCTTCCTGTTTTGTTAGTTTCACGACTTGAGCTATAGTTGAAATCATGGTCAACCCATCCGAACTCTTTCCATACAAATTCGATAAAAAATACGCCAAACCCATTGCTTATTTCTCGATGGAGTTTGCCATCGATCAGCCTTTGAAGATCTACAGCGGGGGATTGGGATTCCTGGCGGGTTCGCACATGCGGAGTGCCTATGAATTGAAGCAAAACGTGATCGGCATCGGTATCTTATGGAAGAAAGGGTATTATGACCAGGTGCGCAACCAGGACCAAACCCTTAAGGCAGAATTCCGGGATAAGGATTATTTTTTTCTTTCCGACACGGGAATTGTTTTTCCCATCACGATCCACGGCGCAAAGGTCTTTGTAAAGGCATTCTTGTTAAAGCCGGAAGTCTTTCAGACTGCCCCATTGTTTTTGCTTACCACGGACATTCCGGAAAATGATTTTCTAGCGCAGACAATCAGTCACCGCTTGTATGATCCCAATCAGACTACCCGCATTGCACAATCGATTTTATTGGGGGTCGGAGGTGCCAGGCTGTTGGATGAATTGGGGCGGGAAACGGAAATTTATCACATGAATGAAGGCCATGCGTTGCCGATGTGCTTTTATTTACTTAATAAATTCAAGGACATAAATGAAGTCAAGAAGCGCGTTGTGTTCACGACTCACACTCCGGAGAAGGCCGGCAATGAAGAGCACAGTGTCCCCCTCCTGAATGGTATGAACTTCTTTGATGGACTTACACAGAAGCAAGCGGAAGAGTACGTTCACCCTGAAAATGGTGTATTGAATTATACGCTTACCGCATTGAGGTTGTCGAAAATTGCTAACGGTGTATCCCAGCTCCACGGAGAGGTTTCCCGGAAGATGTGGAAAGACTTCAAAGGAATATCTCAAATCATCGCCATTACCAATGCCCAAAACAAGACCTACTGGAGCGACCCCGACCTTGACAAAGCATTGGCCAATCAGGATGACAAGGCCCTGGTGTCGCGCAAACTGGAACTGAAGCGAAAACTATTTCGTGTGGTGGCCAATCAAACCGGGAAATTGTTTGACGAAAATGTGCTCACGTTGGTGTGGGCGAGGCGTTTCGCGTCCTATAAACGGGCTAATCTTTTGCTCTCCGACTTTGGCCGGTTTTTGAAAATCGTTGAAAATAAAGATTATCCCATCCAGGTGATCTGGGCGGGCAAACCCTATCCCGAAGATTATGCGGCCATCAATTTGTTCAATGAGATTTATTGGCAAACCAAGGATGTGGCCAACTGTACCGTGGTCACCGGGTATGAACTTTGGCTTTCCGGCCATTTAAAAAAAGGCTCCGACCTTTGGCTGAATAATCCCAGGATGTACCATGAAGCCTCCGGTACCTCGGGAATGACAGCTGCATTGAACGGATCGATCAATCTCTCCATTCCGGACGGATGGGTACCTGAATTCGCTAAACACGGTAAAAATAGTTTCATCATCACACCTGCCGGCGATGAGCTGACAACGGAAGAAAAGGACAAGCAGGAAGCCGACCATTTGTTTGAATTGCTGGAGAAGGAAATTATTCCGATGTATTATAAGAGTCCCGACAAGTGGGTGACGATGATGAAGTCTGGCATGCAGGATGTGTTGCCTTATTTTGATTCTTCCCGCATGGCACAGGAGTATTATGATAAATTGTATTTGAGTTGAGAGTACCTCCTCTAAAACAGGACCTGAAATGAAGGCGCAGCGTATGTCGGGCGAAACTCCTCATTTTCCCATCACACCCTTTCCTTAACGAGGGTCAGCGCGGGTTCTCCCTTTAGGGAGCCAGAGGGTGCGCGAGGGCAAATCGTTACACCTGCACACCACATAGCGCGGCTAACGTATCCACCACAAAATCGATTTCTTCGGGTTTGTTGTACTTGCTGAAAGAAAAGCGAATTGCTCCACGCTTGGAATTGGGATACAGCGCTCCTAAAACATGAGAGCCCGTACTGGCGCCGCTGGAACAGGCGCTGCCACCCGAGGCCGAAATTCCCTGCAGGTCCAGATTGAACAGAAGCATTTCATTTTCTTCCGATTCAGGCAAACTGATATTCAACACTGTATATAAACTTTTCTCCAGGTTGGCGGAATCACCATGGAAGGATACGCCGGGGATCGTTTCTTTTAGTTTGTTTATCATCCTTGATTTTAAGCCCTTTATATATACCTCGTGTTCAGCCATGTCGCGATAGGCGATTTCCAATGCCTTTGCCAAACCGATAATGCCGTAGGTATTTTCAGTTCCACCCCGCATGTTGCGTTCCTGTGCACCTCCATGGATCAGTTGTGAAATTTTCCTGTCCTTGCGGATGTACATGAAGCCGGCTCCTTTCGGCCCATGAAATTTATGTGCTGCAGCAGCCATGCCACAAACTGCGAGTGTTTTCATATCATGCCGATAATGACCGATGGTCTGAACCGTATCGGAATGAAAGAAGGCTTTATGGCATTCGGTCAGTTCGCTCACACGATGAATGTCCAGCACGTTTCCTACCTCATTGTTGGCGTGCATCAGCGACACCAGCGAACCGGGATACTGTTTCAGCAGGTCCTCAAGATGGTCCATATCCACGTGTCCCTTTTCATCAAGTTGAACGTAGTGCAATTGGATCGCTCCCTTTTTTTCTAAGACCCCCAACGTATGGATTACGGCATGATGCTCGATGGGAGTGGAGATGGCATGTTTTATACCAAACGTCTGGAGACTGCTAACGATGAGGGTATTATCGGCCTCGGTGCCTCCGGAAGTAAAAATGATTTCACCCGGAGTACAGTTCAGCAGCTCAGCCACCTTCTTTCGGGCAGACTCAATGG
>DATHFS010000321.1:0-3253 GCA_035317975.1 Cyclobacteriaceae bacterium
ATTCAAATCGCCAAGCTTCTCGCCTTGATACCCTTTTACCATCGCCCGCGCAACCTCAGAGCCGTACCATGTGTCTTCGCCCGCTCCTTCCGCCATCCGGCCCCAGCGCGGGTCGCGTGCGATGTCCACCATCGGCCCGAAGGCCCAATGCAAACCCTCTGCCGAGGCTTCCGTTGCAGCAATGCGCGCAGATTGCTCGATCGCTTTCAAATCCCAACTGGCCGATAAGCCCAATGGAATTGGAAAAATGGTACGGTGTCCATGGATCACATCATAACCAAAAATCAATGGAATATGGAGACGCGTTCCCTCGACGGCGAGTTTTTGCAGGTCGCGGGTGTAGGAAGCAGTGAATGCATTAAAGATAGCGCCCACTTTTCCCGACTTTATATCTTCTTTGTAACCCGACCGCATGGAAGGGCCGGTTACATCCCAATCGCTGGTATAGAGTGTGAGCTGACCCACCTTTTCTTCCACTGTCATGAGCGCCAGGAGTGAGTCCACACGCTTATCAATCCGATCGGTGACGATACCGGAAGGTTTGGAACAGGAAGCGGTAAGCAGGATCAGGAGAATGAAGAAAAGGCTGTATCGCATAATAAATTTTTTATGTCATTGAAAACCCAATGTCGTTTTTGCTTGTTGCACTTCCGGTGCCGACATGAATAAATTCCATAAAAGACCTGAACGGTAATTTTCGATCATGACGATGATCGGACCTTGATCAATGGCCAAGTAGGAGTTGGCATACCAGTCAGAGGTGACATTGAAGGCATCATAAAATCCATACTGACCCCACACTCTGTCGCCCAATGTATCGTACAAAAATCTTACCGCCTTCATTGATTCAAGAGGAGTATAAGGAAATGAAGCAAGGGCCGCAGTCGGTGTGATCGTTCCGTTGTCATTGCCAACCGACTGGGCTCCATACCCGGAAGGATTGTCACTCGCAGTAAGCCCCCAACAGCTCGCGCTGTATCCGGCGTACCTTGATGGATTGGCTGAACAATAAGCATGATTGATCAATGTGGCATTTGTGTTCTGAACCCAATAGTCGGCATAATCATCACTGAAATGCGGATTCAATCCTAAATAAGAATATTGGACCCAAAACAAAGGTGCCGGTGCTCCCAGGGGCAAAGCGTAACTATTGTTTCCAAATGTATACGTACTTCCGGTTTTGATACTGCCATTTTTCCCAAAGCCATTGATATAAACAAGTTTAGGAATCGCGTGGGTGGGCGATGCAGCAGCCAGGAAGTAGGTGATCTGTTCTTCAAAGTATCCGTACAAAGGGAAATTCATAATCCAGGCTTTATCGGGGGACCAGTGCCAATATAGTACGTTCTGGCAAGTTGGTTCACATCGCCTGAACCAGTCCCATTCGATCGCAAACCACAAATTATTGATCCGGTTGATCAGATTATTGCCGATGGTATCCGTTGAAGTTAGGTACTGACGCACGGTAAGAAGTCCTTGCGCCATAAAGGAGGTTTCTACCAGGTCGGCTCCGTTGTCGTTAGCGCTGAAAGGGATGACGTGACCCGTATTTCCATCAATCCAGTGTGGCCATGCGCCGTGAAAACGGTCAGCAGTTTCCAGAAAACTCACAATTTTATTAACGCGTGCAATTCCCTGACTCCGGACGATAAAGCCGCGGTCAATGCCCACCACCATCGCCATCAGCCCGAATCCCGATCCTCCGGTGGTAACGGTGTTCCCTGAAGTATTTCTTTCCCGCGCCATGCCACTCGCTGGATGTCCAAAGTCGTAGAAATAACCAAAAGTCTGTAACTGTACCAATGTTAATAATTCATCGTCGGTTTTTGCGGGCAGCCCCGAGACGTGATTTCCAACTCCGGTATAAAAGGGAGTTGAAAACCCCGGGAAGGTCTCCCCCGCTTCGCCCAGGATGCCGTTGGAAAGGATAATCGAATATTTTTTTAGGTAATACAAAGGAGTAGCCCCTGTGATGGTCAGTGTTTTGTTACTATTTGAAAACGTGAAAACCAATTGCGGGGGATTGGGTCCGCCAATGGTTACGGTGCTGTTGGCAACCGATGATGTAGTCAGGGCCGCAGAGAAATTAAGCTCGACCGACAGGGTCAAGGGAATATTGATGATCCGTTCGCCGGCATTGACAATCCGGCCTCCGATTTTATAAGAAAGTAGTGAAAGTTTTGGCCCACCGGTCTTGAAATCAAATTGATAGCCGGGAAATTCCTCACCATTAGATCCTTCCAATAAATTAGAAATGATTATCGTGTAGATAGTGTTGTTTGAAAGCGGCTGTTGCGGTTTAACAGAAACGGTCATACTAAGGCCCGCAAAAGAAAAATCGACCGGTATAGTCTGCGTTCCTTCCTTTAAGGTTATTGATCCCAGAACAGTTGCTACATTGAGTGCTGAGGAGAATGAAAGCAAGACAGGCTGGTCGACAGGCAGATCGGTTGTGACCGTGCCGGAAATACTGACACTGGCGGATCCGATAGCGGCTGCCGTGAATTGTAGTTTCGAATTGCTTTTTACAGGATCACTCTTCCTGCAACCCGGCAGTATGAAAAATAAGGTGATGGCAATTGTGTACTTCAGCAATCTCATTGACAAAAGATAAAAGAGGGTTTCGAGACGAGCTCAAAACCCTCTTCAACCAAATTAAAAAAAACAATTCAATCCTTGGATGACTGCGTTACGGCTTTCCGGTATTATACATTTGAGTAACAACGGATGCCGACAAGGCCGTATGATAAATGTAAACATCGTCCATGAGTCCTTTGAAATGGTTCGTGTTTACATCTGAGTAAACTGCCCATCCAAAAGCAGTGGATGCCCGATCCGAATAATAGCCCAGTGCAAGATTGGTTCCCACTCCGGTGGCCGTGGTGTTGAATTTCAAACCTGTTGCAGTAAGGAATGGCGAACCCGCAGGGTATGCATTGAAGTCCTGACTTTTCACCTTAACACCATTGAGATAAATGGTACCCAACTTGGTTGCACCCTCATACGTAAATACGAAGTGTGTCCAGTTCTGATGAACGATCCCAGCAAAACCGGGAGGCCTGAGATCTTTTGAGAAAGTCCATCCTTGGAAACTCGTGTTACCGGTGCCATCCAGCCACAGGTCCTGACTATTTGTTGAACTGCCGGTTTGATATTGGGCGGCCAATTTGCCATCGTCCTTGTTGATTTCAAATTCGAACCCGTCAAAGCCCCCAATTCCAAGGACAAAATTACCACCGTGATGGGCAGAAGA
>DATHFS010000322.1:0-2789 GCA_035317975.1 Cyclobacteriaceae bacterium
TGTCGTTCAATACGATCAGCACTTTTTTGCCCCCCGGGGTTACAAAAGCGACGTTGGGCAAGCCATCCGTAATATTGGAAGCGACTCTTACCGAGCCAGGTCTTACGAATTTAGAAGCATGTGCAATAATGTAATAGGAAACATTTCGCGATACAGTGTTTCCGATGGTAAGCGCCCCCATGCATTCCGTGCAGCCGCCATCGGTGTGAGGTTTAAACGCCGGGTCCGCCGCCAGGTTCCATTCCACCACATTCCGGCTCCAGTTGCGGGTAGCACCTATGATCAGGTTTTTCGTGTGCCAGCGCAAATCTCCTTCAAAATCACCATTCGGTGAAGTCCACTGCTCGGTGAAATAAACACTTCGGTCCGGATGGGTGTCGTGTACTTCGGATAGCGCCTCAATATTTCCGGAGTAAAGATGAAATGCCGAGCCGTCGATATACTTTTTGGCATCGGGATCGTTGAGGATAGCAATGGGATATCCGGGGTGGTCACAGTTGTGGTCATACACGACGATCTTTGTTGTCAGGTTCGCTGCCTGGAACGCAGGTCCAAGCGCATTCTTTACGAAATTCGCCTGCTCCTGGGCGGTCATGACCAGACTCGGATTATTGTTGGGATTTTCCGGTTCGTTTTGAAGCGTAACAGCATCGATCGGAATTCCTTCCTTTGCCATACCCTGAATATAGTTTACAAAATAATCGGCATAAACCGGAAAATATTCCGGTTTCAAACTGCCACCTATCGTGCTGTTGTTGGTTTTCATCCATGCCGGCGCCGACCAGGGGCTGCCCATTATTTTAAGACCCGGTCTCACAGCAAGGATTTGCTTCAAAACCGGAATCAGATTTTGCCGGTCGGGATCCAGGCTGAATCTTGCCAGCGCGATATCGGTCTGGCCCGGGAGCAGATCGTCATAAGAAAAAACATGATCATCCAGGTCCGATGCTCCCATGCTGATGCGCAGGTAACTAATGCCGATGTTGTTTTTATCAGTTCGGAATAGTTCGTTAATCAATGTATCCCGTTGCGCTGCATTTAATTTTTGATTCATCAAATAAGCGCTTCCGCCCGTCAGCGCATAGCCAAACCCGTCTATGGATTGAAACTGTTGGGTCGTGTCGATTTCAATGACGGGGACTGTGTTTGTATCGGTTCCGAACGATAACCCGGCTGCAGACTTCCTGAACAAAAAGGCCCGGTTGCCGGACGTGGTCCAAAATTCGATGTCGGACAAACCCGTGGAAGGGTTTTGAGTGACGGCGATGTCCTGATTATTCTTTTTGCATGACGCAAAGAGCGCCACCAGTGCCACAAGGACGATTTTCAAGCTGTTCAGGTTGTTGAATTTTCTCATACGAAATTGGGAAATGAATGAGACCGGTGCGCAAGTATAATAAAATCGGTATTCCGTATTCAGTAGGAATTGCCAGACACTGAATACTGAATACCGATTATTGAATACCGATCAAAAACTAATATCCCTGGTTTTGAGTGAGTTTACTATTCTTATCCCGCTCCGCCTGGGGAACAGGCCATATCAATTTGTCTGCCGTAAGGTTATAGCCCAGGCTGGCGCCACTTCCGTCATTGACTGCGTTGATCACGTCGATGGCCCTGCCGGTTCGTTTTAAGTCATACCAGCGTAAACCCTCAAAGGCTAATTCTAACCGTCTCTCCTTTTCAATGGCCAGGCGCAGATCACCTTGGCTTGTGGCTGTGGTGTTTGCCAACCCTACCCGGGTTCTGATTTGGTTAACAAGGGTTGCGGCACCAGGTGAATCACCTGTCTCATTTAAGGCCTCTGCTTTTAGCAACAGGATATCAGCGAGGCGGATAAGGATAAAATTCTGCGCCCCGCTAAAATCACGGTACTTGTTAATAAATGGATAATTTGCCGCGTCCCAATGGGAGTCTGTCCAACTCCCTGTCACATTCATAAAGACAATCGATGATGTTTTGCGGATATCATCACCTTCAGCAACAAAAGTATTTACCAAATCATTTGATGGAATATTAAATTTCTTCCAATCCGTTCCTGAGAACATAAATATGCCCCAGTTCCCTCCGGTGTCCCAACCATAGCAATTGATCTCAAAAATTGACTCGGCGGAGTTTTCATTGGTGTTGTCCCAAAGATTATCGTAAGAAGGCAGCAACGTATATCCCCCGGCAATAACGGCATCGCTATATTGCTTTACTTTACTCCAGTCATGCGGTTCTTTGGTGGCATATACCTTTGCCAGCATGGCATTCACGGCGCCAACCGTAACATAACCCTTATCCTGAGCCGTTGTTGGTGCACTCCCCAGTGCTGTTTCGAGGTCGGCGACAATCTGGGCATAAATTTCAGCCGTGGTTGTCCGCGGGGGGAAAATAATGGGGAGAATGGCCTGCAATTTATTAGGATCAAATGAAGTGACAGTTTGAGTTTGCAGCGGTACATCGCCAAACAATTGTACCAATTGAAAATACATAAAGGCCCTGATGAAGGAAGCTTCACCAAGAATTTGTTTTTTCCGCCCTGGCGTGAGCGAAGGATCGGGAACAAGGTTGACATTGCTGATCACCAGATTTGCCTTTCCAATGGTACTGTACAGATCGGCCCAATCACGACTTACATTGGAGTTGGTGGCATCAATAGTATACTTATCAATTTGAAAATTGGCCGGGTTATCTGCACCGGCATAAGCATCATCCGCCTGGGCATCTCCGTTGACAAAATAGTCAAGCATGAAATATTCATTTTTGAAATCCGCGTAGACTCCGGCAAGGGCAGATTCCACGTC
>DATHFS010000323.1:0-3083 GCA_035317975.1 Cyclobacteriaceae bacterium
CAGAACCACACCGGGAAGGGTGGCGCGTTCAATAGAAAAGCCGGGCGGGACTTTTAGTCCGTCAAGTTCTGCCGGTTTTTCATTTCTATTTTCAGGATAATTTGGTTTGCAAGAGGTAAAGAATAAGGAAAGAGCTATCAAAATGAAGGAAAGAATTGACCAATGGGTAATCCAATTGGCGAAGTACCCCCAAGAAATATGTATTGTTTTCATGTAGACTGACTCAAAGAATCTGGCTGGTTGAATCTGTCGTACATATCAATATCAAACTTGCTAATTCTGTAGAGTCTGACTAATTCCGGAAGCCAGAGGGTAGCGATATGCCTTAGCGATAATGAAATAATTATCAGGACAACCCCAGCCAGAACGGAATTGAAAAGCAATCTTTCGTTGTGGAGTCTTTGAGTTTTGTATTTATACCATTCAGAATTAGCGATTACATAATACCCACCCACAAGCGGTAGTATAAGTAAATTGAAAGGCATTGAATTGAATTTCGAGCAGGGTTATGTGCTCCTCTTGTAGGCAATAATTTTCTTTCGTATTGATGATTCTCGCAATCTCAAAACTAAATCTTGCACGTCTTTCATTGCGAACAAATCTTTCGCGATGATGTAAAGAGCGCCGTCTTTCGTGCCCTTCACAATTGATCCATTTTTCTTTTCCTTGTGCATGACCCGCTATATTTCTAATACAATATACGCAAGAATTCAATAAATGAATAACCCTGACTTACAGCCAAAACGCACTTTCAAATAAGGATCATATTAACTTGTTGATTTACAGATATTTACCGTCTTGCTGGCTTCTTTCAAAGATTTGTACTACTTTCAAATGATGATGATGTTCATGTATAAAATTATTCCCATTGCCTGACTTTTCCAGGCATCGCAATCTTCCACCCCCCTATGAACAAAGAACAACTAAGGACCGCCCAATTGCCTTTTAAAGAAAAGTACAAAGCAGATCCGGATTCGGCGGTGATCACTTTAAGAGCGAAAGGAAATTTGGCCGATGGGATTGCCTGCAGCGTAGAAACCGGAAAGGCGTTGGTGGAAGCAGGTCTTCATCAGGCTACCGGCGGTAACGGATTGCAGATATGCTCCGGTGATATGCTCCTGCAGGCGCTGGTAGCCTGTGCCGGTGTAACACTTCGTGCTGTGGCCACCTCCCTGGAAATTCCGATCGGCGGAGGAGAATTGAGAGCGGAGGGAGATCTTGATTTCAAAGGAACATTAGGGGTTTCAAAGGAATCACCGGTAGGCTTTAAAAATATTCGTCTTAGTTTCAACCTGGAAACCGACGCTTCCGATGAGCAACTGGCTACGTTGTTAAAGTTAACTGAGCGATATTGTGTGGTGTATCAAACGCTTTCAAAGGGTGCCTCGTTAAAAACGGAAATCAATGCGGCGACGTAAGCTGAAAAGGACCCCGACAAAGCCGGGGACCTTTCCCTCAACACTAAGCTCCAAAGCTTCAAAGCCGAGATTCGCCGAGGAACTTATTTACCCCCAAAAACATAAGCCGCGTGTGCGCCCAGATAACTGAAATCGGCCATGAAATTAATCCGGCCCGTAAAATCCCAACTCCCCAGACGATACCCAATACCAGGCGCAAATCCGATGCGGGCCGTGCTGGCAGAACCGAATGTGACTCCATTGCCGCCGCCTTGATTGGGGTAGGCCGTACTATAATTAATGATGTTCAATCCTAAGTCAGCGGCAGCATACAGCCCATCATTGGTTTTAACAAAATAATACTTGACACCTCCGACCAGCGGAATGATAGAAAAATTGCCATAGGATCCGCCCAGATACGTCTTGCCTCCAAAAACAAGAAATCCCGCCGACGCCGTCCAGTTCAAATTCTCTGCCAGGCTAGCATCATATCGAAGGCTGGCACCAATTCCCACACTTGAGGAATTTGAAAAATTACCGGCGGGGAGACCCAATTCTCCTCCGATGGAAAATTGAGCTACTGAATCGGTTACAGAAAGGAATAAGGAAGCCGCAAAGACAAGGAAGAATAGTTGTTTAGTCATCATTTTCATTGGTTGGAATTTTGCACAAGGTACCTAAAAATAAACTATTTGACTTACGGTAACTCAGGTCTACAGCATGGCTTGGTTCACCTTCCCCAATCTCGACATAAAAAAAGCGATGCCGAAAAGACCCGGCATCGCTTAAAAGAGATTCAAGGATTTTTCAACTCTTTGGCTTTTCCTTCTTTTTTTCGTCTTTCTTTTCTTTGTGCTCCTTGTGCTCCTTTTTCTTTTCACTCTGTTCTTTCTTATCCTTTTCTTTTTCCTTCGGTTTTGGTTTGTCCTGTGCATAACCACCAACCGTTGTCCCTGCTACAAGCAAGGCCAGAATTACCAGCATTTTGCTCACTGTTTTCATAATGAATTTGGTTTTAGTTACTACCTACCTTTATAACGACGAAAATTGTGCCAAAGCCATTCAGAACTGAATTTTTATTGTCGCGTCTGAACACATTTCTTGTAAAAAAAAAGTGACCTTGCACCTACCCAGGCATCCCAATTAATTTGGTGGTCCGAAGCAGGGTAATCGCCTAAGCCAGATGAGCAGGTTCCAGTTGAATAATCGCCCTTGATCTCCACCATTACCTTTTCAGCCACAAAAAAAACGACTCTCCTTGTTCCAATCGAATTGTCTTTATAAAATATTGAACGATTACGGGTGATCGAAAGCCCCAGATAGAGACTGTAAACTGGTAAGCAGATTGCTGAGTGGTTTTTCTTAACTAAAAATCAAAATTAGGCCTGCTGTAATTTCGTTCCGAGAATAGCACTCGCTTGAGCGAGGTGGTCTTGTGTGAGACCAATCAGAGCACTTGTGACAATCAAATGCTCCTTCAATCCTGGTGGGAGCGCACGAAGCGAATTGTCATCATCAATTATGATGAAATCCTTACCTACATTATGAATATCAAACCAATCTATAAGCTCGTCTTTTCTTTTTCGGGAATTATCGGCTGAGTTTAAACAACTTAGCTTATTGATTTTGATACCTCTTCTTTCAAAAATCTTTTTCCACTCTTTCAGATTAAAACGTGATTTGTGA
>DATHFS010000324.1:0-3022 GCA_035317975.1 Cyclobacteriaceae bacterium
TAAGGCATGGAAAAATAGTATTGGATGAATACTTCAATGGATATGACTCTGAAAAGCCTCACAAAGTTTTTTCCATAACCAAGTCCATTGTTGGAGCACTAGTTGGAATTGCTATTGAACAACGACATTTAAAGTCAGAAGTGTAATCGGTAAGCAACAATGCACAACTTTTGGCAATCAGGAATGCACAACTTTTGGCAACAAGAGTGCACAGGAAATGGCAACAAGAATGCACAACTGTGGCGTAAATAAAACGGATATTTTCTAAGTTTCAAAAATCGGCTTTCGATTTTTTAGCCGGTAGCTTTTTCCGGACAGGTTTATGAGCTCACAGTGGAATAGGATCCGGTCTAATAAGGCGGTAGCCAGGACTTCGTCATCGAGTAATTTCGCCCAATCCGCGGGAGCCTTGTTCGTGGTGATGATAAACGATGTATTCTCGTAAAGCTGATTGATGAAGTTAAAGAAGCTAACCGCTTGATTTTTCTCTACAGGGAAAAGCATGATATCATCGATGACGATGAGATTGGCTTTAACGAGTCGTTTATACTCACTGTGTGCCGACCGCGTAACATCCTTGAGCTTCAGTGCCGTTAGGATATCCTCCATCGTCCGGAAGTATGCCTTATATCCCTTCCCGACGGCATCTGCGCATAGGCCGGAGGCGATAAATGTTTTGCCTGTGCCAGACGGACCCATCAACATGATGTTAAACCCCTGGTCGATCCAGTTAAGCTCTCTAAGCTGATTTAAACGCGTTTTCGGAAGTCCGTTTTCTGTAGTGTGATCATACGCATTTAAGTCATGGGTCTTTGGCAGCCTTGCAGCTTTCTGTCTCTTATGAAGTTCATTCTGATGACGGTGATCCGCTTCGGTTTGAAAGAGGCTGACAGTAAAATCCAGAAAGCCAAGGCTTTTCTGTTCAGCGTGAGTGATGGTGCGATCCAAATGGGTGCTGACACCAGTAATTTTGAATCGTTGGCAGTACTGTTTGATCTGTTCTTTTTGTTGATTCATTTGTTTTTGGTTTTAGTTTGTACACTTTAGCAGCGCCATGACAGGCATGGCTGTTGAAAAACTTTTCGCAGTTGGCTTGCAGCATCCCGGAAAAAGCTAAAAAGCAGCAATAGTTTTTTTATGGATATCCAAGTGTGCAGATTTTGCTTTTTACCTTTTCCCGGGACGTCAAACCTATTTGTTCCAGAGTTTCTGATAATCTTCTATTGAGCTCTTCTGGGGCTGGATATTCTTGTCAAGTTTATCTCCTGACAAGGGGTTAAGTATATGCACATCCTTCGCGTTCTTGGGCGCTGACTCCTTCAGGTGCTGTTCGATAATGGCCTTGAAATCAACAGCACTGTAGATATTATTCTGATGGCAGAATGTCATTGCTTCATTGGCTATTTTCGAAGCATCTGGGTTAGCAAGGATTTCCTGAATGATTTGCAACTGGTCTCTCATGTAACGTGATTTGATCTTGTAGATCCCTCCCAGCCAATCCTTTGCAGCAATAGGATTGCTGAACCGATTGGCTACATGCAGCATGAGTTCCTCGACCAGGAGAGATTTATCGCGTTTATGATCAGACTTAATGACTTTAAGACCTTTCTCCTGAGGAATTTTGTGCCGGCATAATTCGGCAAGCGATTCCGGCATCAGCATGATCAGTTCATTGTTCTGCTCCCTCGCCACCAGGCAGGATCCACGACCGCGATAGGTGCCGTACGGAACAGAATAGAAGTTTCCTTTCCAGGAGATGGTGTTATCCTTTCGAACCATATAGGTCATGGATGGTACCTGAACAGGCTCCGGTGTGAAGGCCTTCAACACAGGTTTTTCAATCAACCATTCCTCTCGAGGTTCTCTTCTCGTAAAGGCATGAGGCAGTGCATTTGCAGTCCTTCCCAGCCATGCAATAGCCTCATCGTTGAGAGTCTCTTCATTGTAGAAAATTCTGTTGTAAAGGAAATTATTCTTGATGTACTTAATGATATTCTCGATCTTTCCCTTGCTTTCCGGATCAGATTTCCGGCAGAAGCGGAGTTTAAATCCCTTGGCCTGTACATACTGCCGAAAAACCGAGGTGAGGATAAGGTCGCCCTTGTTTTCGCTAACCAGGAATACCTTGTCCTGATCATACACGATCTCTTCGGCTATGCCCTCGAAGAACTCGAAAGCCTTTTCGTGCGCAAATACAGCAAGCTCTGTGGTAAAATTCCGAAGCGTGAACCAGACGTACTTATACCGGGATCTGGACAACATCATTGCGAAAAAGAAGACTTTTACCCTGCTATCGGTTGATGTGCGCATAGTGTACACGCCAAAATCTACCTGCGCCTGCTTTCCGTATTCCGCCTCCGGAACAGTCTCGTACTCGCGGCTTTCGGCTACGATTGGCAGGTTGTGCTTTCTTCGAACCCAATGAACAAAATTGTAAACCGTCTTTGGATTTACGCTTGGAAAATCTTCGTAGTGCTCCTTCAGCCAGTCATGCATCTGAGCTGCTGATGTATCCTGATATAGTTTGAGCCGTCCCTTTACAAACTGCTCATAGGGAAGCAGTTGCTTTTTCCGATCGGAAATGCTGTCCTGAAAACCTTCAAACTCTTTTTCAGTCATTCCCAGGTACCTTTTGACGGTCCTTCGGTTGACGCCTACTATGGAACTGATTTTGGCCAGGGAATAACCCTCGGCATGGAGTAGTTGGATCTGATGATACATGAGAAATTTGGCGATAAAAACGTTCATAATTGCTGGTTTTTTAAGCCAGCCAAGGTACGCTCAACCTGTGCACTCTTGTTGCCGAAAACTGTGCACTCTTGTTGCCAAATTCTGTGTATTCTTATTTACCGAAAACTGTGCATTGCTAATTGCCAGTTACAGCCGTTTCTTATTCCTTCGTTATGGCATAGCCGAGTCTCCGGGAGGTATAGTTATTCCTCACTTATTGGACACTTAGACCACACTTATTCCCGGGGAAAAATGAAATTCCGCTTGGCTTTTGCGTGTAATCAGCAAAAAA
>DATHFS010000325.1:0-5568 GCA_035317975.1 Cyclobacteriaceae bacterium
CAAGTAGGTGCGGAGATCAAAAGAATTTTTGGCACGTGGGGATAAACAGGCCGCTCCTACCGAGCTTGATTTGATCAATGGAATCATTCAAAATCCTAAACGCCAGAGGTTCGTTTTGCACACTCGTTACAGAGTTCCTATATCTCGTCCCTACGGGACTTTTCAGATGGAGAGTTATGTTGGTTACCTATATTTCATCCCTATGGGATTAATTCAACGCTAAAATTGATTAATGAAATCAGGAGAATGAAAGCCTCGATTGCTTGCAATGTTGGTAAACAATATCATGAGGTGTATTGAGAAGTCTCGTAGAGACGAGATATTGAAGTCGCTCGGTTCTTCACACGCGTTACGGAATACTTTACATCGCACTATTCCCTTCCAATTCTAATTCCCGAATGAATTAAGCAATTGCTCGTTTGTAATCGTCAACGCACATTTAAAATGCCCCTGCGGACAAGCCTTAAAGCCATGAAGCCCGCACGGGCGGCACGATAATACTTCCATCGTCTCCACAATAAAACTCAGGTCCGATAGCGGTCCAAAACCAAAATCGGGAACGGTAGAACAAAACACGGCGGTCACCGGTGCATTGACTGAGGAAGCGAGGTGCAGGGGCGCCGAATCATTGACAAAATTCATCACGGCATACTGCATCAAAGCAGCCGATTCAAGAAAACTCAATGTACCCGACAGGTTCACTACCCCGGGATGCTTTGTTGCGCTCCGGATCGCTTCGGCATATTCCTTGTCCGACGAGGCTCCCAGGAGATACACCGTATATAGTTCGGGGTTAAGCTGATCAATGAATGCAATCCATTTTTCCTTTGGAAATTGCTTGGTAAACCATACCGACGCCGGGGCAATACAGATGTAGGAAATCGCTGACGCTCCACGCAAGCGGTATTTCATGATGGCTGCCTCATCGGCTTGTGACGGATACAATCGCGGCTTAGCGGGGTGTTCGTCGGTGATCTCTGCTATCAACGTTTGATTTCGCTGGACCTCGTGAACGCCCTTGGCAAGGGTGTGCCGCTTGTTTTTTGTAAAAAAACGTGACAGCGGGTTTTTATCAAACCCCACCGTTACCCTGGCCCCGGAAAGTGCAGTGATCAGACCGGAACTGGCAAAACGGTGAACGTTGATCACATAGTCGTAGCGGGTCGCCCGCACTTGCCGTATAAGTCTAAACAAGTTTTTTAACTTTCCTTTCTTCTTGTCCCACACGATTACGTTTCGAAGGAAAGGGTGTCCTTTCAATAAATCTTCATTGCCTTTGCGAAGCAGGAAATCAATCGACGCCTCAGGCAGGTGATGGTGAAGTTTTTCTGCTAATGCTGTGGCGAGCACAACATCACCGATAAAGGCAGTTTGAATGATCAGGAAAGCAGGAGCTGCCGCCACAGTCTATTTCTTGAACTCCTTTTTGTAGTAGGCGATGGCCTTATCAATGATACCCAGCGCAGTTTCCTTTCCCTGAAAATCGGGGACGGTGACCACTTTATTCTCCAGCCGTTTATAACTTTCAAAGAATTCTTTCAACTCCAGTTTGAAATGCGGAGCCAATTCATCGATATCTTTCAGGTGACTTGAATTGGCGTCGTTGACAGGGACAGCCAGTATTTTATCATCGGCCAGACCCTGATCAATCATGCGCATCACACCAATTACCCTGCAAGGCACCAGGCAGAGCGGCTGAAGAGGCTCGCGGCACAATATCATGATGTCGAGCGGATCGTGGTCGTCCCCCAGGGTTTGCGGAATGAACCCGTAGTTGGCTGGATAGTAAACCGAAGAATATAATATGCGATCGAGCATCAACAACCCGGTTTCCTTATCTACCTCGTATTTTGTCCGCATGCCTGTGGATATCTCGACAATTCCATTCACCATTTCCGGTGGATTCTTGCCGGTAGGGGCTTCGTGCCAGGGGTGTTTGATCATAGGGGGATGGGATGGGACTACTTTCCGTCAGGCTTGTCCTTTTTCTCGTCGGTTTTCTTAAGCTCCTTAATCTTATCACCTTCCTTCAGGCGCTTGGATACGACGAGGAAAGGGCCCGTTACAATCTGAGTACTGTCGCTCAGGCCGGAAATAATTTCAATGTTATCATAATCACTGATACCGGTCTTCACCTCGACCATCTTGGCAGTCCCTTTGTCATTCACAAAGACGACTACCTTATCCAGCTTCTTCTCCTGTTTCTTCTTGTCGTCTTCGTTTACGACCTGGTGATCGCCTTTAGGCGCTTCCTTGGCTCCCGCCTTATCGTCATCCTTGCGTGTTGTCACGGCCGCGAGGGGCACCGATAGTACATTGACTTTGCGTGTTGTAAGAATGTCGACACTGGCCGTCATTCCGGGACGGAAGGGAAACTTGTTTCCCTGCTTGATCAAGTCCTCGTACGAAGAACGCAAAATAACGATCCGTACCTCAAATTCGGTGATCGCATCGGCAGATGCTTTGTCTTTTGCCGTATTGGCAATATTGGTGACAATCCCTTTGAACTGCTTATTGATATTTTGATAGGCATCGACATCAATGATGACACTGTCTCCCAGGTGAGCACGAACAATATCGTTTTCATTCACGTTCACCCTGACCTCCATTTTATTCAAGTCGGCGATGCGAAGCATTTCCGTGCCGGTCATGGTTGCGGTCCCTACAACGCGCTCTCCCTTCTTCACACTCAATTTGGAAACGATGCCCTTCATCGGCGCTAGTACGGAGGTTTTCCGTACGCTTTCACGCGATTCTTTCACCGACGCTTCCGTGCTTTTCACCACAAATCTGGATGCTTCCAGCGACTGCTCGGCCGAGGCAAGGTTATTTTTGGCCACTTCAAAATTCTGCTTGGCAATTTGCCAATCCGATTCGGAAATGACTTTTTGGTCCCACAATGTCTCCTGGCGTTTAAAATCGGCCTCCGCGCGAATGAAGGTTGCCTTGGAACCGGACAGCGATGCCTGGGACGAGACGGTATTTGCCTTCGTCTGGCTAAGGGAAGCTTCCTGCCGTTCCAACTGGCTGATCCACACGTCGGGACGGATCTTCACCAGGATCTCCCCTGCCTGCACGGAGTCTCCATCCTCCACGTTCAATTCGATGATCTCGCCGGAAACTTCGGGAGCCAGTTTCACTTCCGTCACCGGTTGTACTGTACCGGATGCGCTTACTTTTTCCGTGATGGACACCTTTTTGACTTTAGCAAACTCGACTTCAATTTCCTTCGACTTCCCGATCCAACCCGCCGACTTGCCGATCACAAGGAAGAGGATGAGGACGATCACACCTCCTATACTCCAGTAAATAAGACGATTTGATTTGCGCTTTTGCTTTGCCATTCGTTCAGTAATGATTAAAGACTGTAAAGAGAGTAGAGAATTAAAAGTCGATTTGTTTTCCCTGATAAAAGTCGAGGATCTTTTTCTTGAAGATGAAATTGTACTTCGCGCGGGATAGGTCGGATCGGGTGCGGAACAGGTCGTTCTCGGAAACGTGATATTCAACAAAGCTGAGCGCTCCCAATTCAAACCGTTGCTTATTCATCCGGTAGGCCTCTTCCTGGGCCTTTACGGATTTAAGCGATGCAGCGTACGTTTTCGCAGCAGCGAGCGCATCGTTGTAGGATGTCTCGATACTTTGCCGGAGGGTGTTCTGTGTCTCTTGTACCGTAATATCGGCGAGCCGCTTGGAGACCAGTGCCCGCTGAACATTCGTCCTGGTTTGAAGACCATTAAAAACGGGGATAGACAACTGTAAACTAAGGTTCTTAAATAAGTTATCCTTCAATTGATCCCGTTGGTTGTAATTGTCGGCAATCTTTGCCGGCACCAGAATGTTCGTTACAACAGGGTCTCCGGTCGATTGAACATAGCCAATCTGTTGGGTACCCGGAGTGCCCAGACTCTGACTATAGAGAGGTCCGTCGGAAATACTGGAATAGTTGGATTGGGCAGATCCGTTCAGGGTAAGGCGCGGAAATAGACCGCCCTGCGTAGCCTTTAATGCTAAATCAGCGCTTTCCACTTTCAATACAGCGCTTTTCACTTCAGGCATGTTGACCAGGGCCAACTGATAGATGTCGTCCGGCGTCAATGGAAGTACGGTATCGTCCAACTGCAGTTCGGGGATAACCGGCTCAATGGCTGTTGAAGCGGGAACCTGCATGGACTGTTTCAGTTGCAGTACCGAAAGATTAAGGGCGTTTTCATTATTGATCAAATTCACTTCGTTCGTGGCTACCTGAGCTTCCTGGGTGTACTGATTGGACAAGGGTAAGGCGCCTGCGTTAACCTGCTTCTTTATTCTTTCCAATTGCTGATTACTTGATTCCAATTGAAACCGGGCATTCTCATAAAGTTCGCGGTTGAGGATCACTGTGGTGTAATTGGTGACCACATTCAGGATCACATCATTTTTTGCCTTGGTTAAATCCAGGTTCGAAGAAGCGTAGTCACGCTGGCTCGAACGGAATGTATTTGTGATCCTCAAGCCATTGAACAACGTGACGGAAGAACTTCCCTGAATGTTGATCGTGTTGGAATTTCTGTTGACGTATAAGTTCGAAACCGGGTTAAGGGCTCGTCCATAGTTCTTACCATACCCCGCTCCGAAATTCAACGACGGCAAAAACGCCATCCGGTTTTGCCGTAAATTGATCTCGTAACTTTCTACGTTATAAACACCCCGCACTACTTTCAGGTTATTCTCCAGCGCAATCTTTACACATTCCTGCAGGGTCAGTTTTCGCGGTTCTTGCGCCATGGCTCCCTGCGTGATGAGGAGAGCGGGAATGGCCAGCAGTAAAAATCGTTTCATCTTGTTTTCCGGAAAGCGGGATTAAATTTGAGGTATATAAATCACTTGTTTCACCCAACTAAGACTCTTCAGGTATTCAAATGTTACAGGTTTTATTGGTGAATCCATTTCGATCACCTGGCAGGCGAGGTCATTTTTTCCTTTGCGGGACACGGACATCGTAGCAATATTGCAATCGTCGTGTGCCAGTACGCTGGCAATGAAGGCGATACTGCCCTTGATGTCATCAGCAAAAAGGATGATGGTGTTAAGACTGGCACTGAAGTCAGCCTTGAATCCATTGACCTCGGCGATGTTGATCAGTCCGCCGCCCCGGCTTTCCCCCAGCACCTCGACCTCTTTCTCTCCTCCTTTTAGTTTGATCCGGATAGAATTGGGATGCAAGGTAGAGGCATTGCCCACAGATTTGAATGTGTAATGCAACCCGCGGACGGGAGCCAGGTCCAGCGCTTCTTTTATCCGCTTGTCATCGGTATTAAAATCCAGGAGCCCGGCTATGATCGCCCGGTCACTGCTGTGTCCCTCATAGGTGCGCGCAAAGGAATTGTAAAAAATGATTTCGGCTTCCCGCGGAGTGTCGCCCAATACTTTTAAGGCCGCGCGGCCAATGCGGACAACACCGGCAGTGTGAGAGCTCGAAGGACCGATCATTACCGGACCGATCATATCAAAAACACTGCTTTTTTCAGCCATACGGGGTAAATAACGAAATAACAAACAAAAGGATTTTCCTTTTTGGCTGTTATT
>DATHFS010000326.1:0-6665 GCA_035317975.1 Cyclobacteriaceae bacterium
TCAAATGTTGTTTGCCAAAGTAAGTCAAGTCGGTTATTGAGCGGGCCGTGGGTGTATTGGTCAATCTGCAGAATGGAAAGATTATTTACACCGATTCCGGCCATGACATCATCTGTGCTCATATCCGTGACCCACCACATGCAATTATTATATACTCCCTGCGAAGACACTACATCATAAACGGCATTGACCGCCGCGATGGCATCACCCTGCGTCTTATAAAAATTTGCCGGTGCTATAAAGCCCTCCGGTTTTTCTTTCAGCAAATCACAGCCCGTGAGGACAACCAGGCCGATGACGAGAATCCCTATCTTCGTTTTCATATCCATTTTGTTAAATCTGAAAATTATTTCATTACTCATTCACACCCGTCACGCTGCTCCTTACAATCCGATATTAATTCCCATGAGATACGTCTTTGTGCTGGGATACGTACCATAGTCCGTACCCATGCTCAGGTTATCCTGACCAAATACAGAAACCTCGGGGTCATACCCTGTATAATGGGTAATGGTAAAAAGATTTTGGCCACTGATGTAGATTTTGGCATTCTTCAATCTCAGGGTTTTTAGTACGCCTGGCTGAAGGGAATAACTCAACGTAATCACTTTGGCCCGAAGATAGGAGCCATTTTCAATCGCGCGGCTAATGACAAAATTAGCCCCTCCTGCTGCGGATGCGGTCGCGCGCGGAATTTCATTGCTTGGATTCGTGGGGGTCCACCGGTTCAACACGGCCGTGCTATTATTATTTGAACCTGCGACATTCTCCAGCCAAAGGCGGTTGGCATTGAAAATATTATTTCCATAGGAGCCTTGAAGGAATATAATCAGCTCAACCCCTTTATATGAAAAATTGTTGGTGAGCCCTCCTATAAACTTAGGCTGAGCATTTCCTAAAATAGTGCGATCGGCATCCGTGATGGCCCCATCTCCATTGACATCCACATAACGTCTATCTCCCGGCAAGGCGTTGGGCTGAGCACTGCCTGCAATATTATCTCCTGTTTGGAAAATTCCATTGGTGACTAACCCAAAGAAATTGTTAAGGGGTGTTCCTACCTGCAATACACCCGAGTTTACAATTTTTGCAAGGCCCTGGCCAGAAAAAATTTGGTTAACCCCGCCCAGGTTGAGCACTTTATTTCTGTTAAGGGAGAAATTTAAAGCCGTGTTCCACTTGAATGCACCTACCGTATTGTAACTGTTGATGGCCAGCTCAAATCCTTTGTTTTCCACACTCCCGAGGTTTTGAAGGGCAGATGCATATCCCGAAGTCCATGGTAACGTGACGTTAAGCAGCAAGTCGTTCGTCTTTTTGTAGTAATAATCAGCCGTGACGGTTACGCGGCTCCTCAACAATTCCATATCCACTCCAATGTCTAATTGGTTGGTTGTTTCCCATCGCAGATCGGGATTGGCAATCCGTACGGATTGATACCCTACGGCCTTCTTATTATTGAACACATAACCGGAACTACCCAGGGCGGACAATGATTGGTATTGTCCAATCTCCTGATTGCCCGTGACGCCATAACTGCCTCTGAGTTTTAAATCGTCAAATACTTCAAGGTTCTTTATGAATTGTTCTTCAGACAGTCGCCAAGCCACCGATCCGGAAGGAAAGAATCCGTATTTGTTTCCGGCTCCAAAACGGGAAGAACCATCGGCCCGTGTAGTGAGTGTCACTAAATACTTTTCGCTGAAATTGTAGTTCACTCTGGCTAAATAAGAGGCAAGACCCCAGTCTGTTACAGCGGACGTAGGAAAATTAGCAACCGACGCTGATCCCAAATCATTAAACTGCACCACATCGTTGGAAAACTGCTGAGCAGAGGCTGTCACTACCCGGCTGTCGGCCCCTTGCATGGTATACCCAGCCAACAGGTTCAGGTTATGTTTCTCCGCAATGGTTTTTGTATAGGTCACGGTATTTTCATTTAACCACTCCATCGTACGGGTATCGGTAATCGTGGCTAAGCCCTGCTGTGCAGATGCTCTCAATGTTGTGCGGGGAGCATAAAAGTCAGTACTGTTCATTTGTGTATTCACTCCTAGATTTACACGGAATACGAGCCCCTTGGTCAGTTCATATTCGCCAAAGACATTACCCAGTACTCTCACGGCGGTGGTTTGATTGGTAATTTCCCTGGCCGTCGCAACGGGGTTACCGATAATCGTACCGCGATCATTTTGGAATACGTACGTACCATCAGGGTTGTACACCGGAAGAATGGGGGAAAACTGGAGCGCGGATGAAATTACGCCGGCGGAAGTGGTTTCTCCGACTCCATTCAGCACGTCATTGGATTTTGTTCGCGTGAGCGTGAGGTTGTTGCCGATCTTAAATTTTGAATTGATTTTTTGATCCAGGTTGATACGAAACGAAGCCCGGTTGAAATTGGAATTAGTGATGATTCCATCCTGTGCAAAGTAATTACCCGATATCGAATAACGGGTATTTTCACTCCCACCGGAAAAATTTAATTGATAATTTCTGATCGGAGCGGATCTCAACACTTCGTGTTGCCAGTTGGTCCCTTTGCCAAATCCCGCTACCTGGGCATCGGTATAAACCGGCGCTTTCCCGGCGTTAACATTTGCTTCGTTGACCAACCCGGCAAACTCGGTGGCATTAAGTAAAGGAATTTCCCTTCTTACTTGCTGAACTCCCTGATAGGTTTCAAAGGTGATATTACTTTGCCCTGCCTTCCCTCTTTTTGTAGTGATCAATACAACGCCATTGGCGCCCCGGGCACCGTAAATGGAGGTAGCCGAAGCGTCCTTCAATATTTCAATGGAGGCAATATCATTGGGGTTTAAGGATGGGCCGCTTTCGTTGTACGTGGGGTATCCATCAATTACATACAGAGGTTCATTACCGCCTTGGATGGAATTGCCGCCGCGTATGCGAATGGTTACCCCCCCTCCCGGCTGAAACGACGTTTGCGTTACCTGTACGCCCGCTGCACGTCCTTGAAGCGCCTGGCCCATGGAGGTGATCGGTGTCAACTTGATTTTGTCTTCGGAGATAGAAGAAACGGATCCTGTCAAGTCGCTTTTCTTGACCGCACCATATCCCACGACGACAACCTCCTCTAGTTTCTTCACATCGGGCTGAAGGGTAATCGTGAATTCTGTCTTATCGGCTACGAGGACTTCCTGGGATTCATAGCCTATAAAGGAAAACACGAGCACACTCTTTTCATCAAGAATACCTATGCTAAACTTTCCGGAGGCATCGGTGCTGACCCCATTCAGTGTTCCTTTTTCCAATATGCTTGCCCCGGGCAAAGTTTGATCCTTCTCGTCTTTCACTGTACCGGAAACAACAATGACGGGGGGGTAGGTTTTTCTGATGGCTGCGGACAATCCCGCTTTTTCCCCCTCTGCAAGTTTACGTAAGATCACGTAGCTGCCGGAAACTTCATAGTTGACGCTAAGCGGCTGTAGCAGGCTGTCCAGAATTTCTTTCAATGTTGTGTTTTGGAAGTTGACAGAAAGCTCCTGGTCCAGCGGAATCGTTTTCGGGTTAAACGTAAATTTAACCTGCGCAGATCCTTCGATCTCCTCTAGAATTCCCCCTAGCTTCTTATTTTCCGCATTAATGGAAAGCACATTATCCAGGATACCCTGACCAAAAGTTAAGCCTGCGGAGGCAATGGCCATTCCCGAAACTCCAACGGAAAGTATTATTTGCAAGAGTGTAATTTTCATGATAGTCAAAACAGCGTTGACAATCGGTAACGATTTTTTCATACATTTAAAGAGGTTTTGTTCGCAACAAAGACAAAACTACCTACCCTGCTATCGCTGACCGTCAAATCGTGCCTGGCAGGTAGGGGAAAATCGGTGATGCTATTCTGGCATCACCGGTTTTTGATTTAAGTTCAACTTACCATAATGACCAAGGGTTATGGGTATTGGTGGATCGGTTTTTTTGATACAGGCTTTCCGCATCCTTTACTGGTAATAACAATTTTAGCATCAATCAACTCGTAATTGGCCCCGATCGTTTTACAAATGATTTTCAGTTTTTCGAAAAGCGGTTCATTACCTAACGGCGCCGTTAAGAAGCAGTTTTGCATTACAACATCCTCAAAAATAATTTCCACGCCATAGGCTTTCTCCAGGGTGTGAAAGACATTTCCAATAGGTTCATTATCAAATAGAAAATTTGCCTTCTGTATATTCGTATCAATTACTTCCGGTTTTTCAACAAGGGCTTTCTCAAAGGAGTCATTGGACCGTTGATAAATAACTTGTTGATTGGGTGTCAGGATTACACCATTTATCTCGGGTTTCGGTGTAGTTGAATTTCTCCTCGATTCCTTTGCGGAAAAAACGGATACTTTACCATGACGTACTGAAACGGTAACGTGTTTATCTTGATGATAAGCCTTTATTCTGAAGCTTGTGCCCAGGACTTTGGTGACTACTTCATTGGCATAGACAAAAAATGGCTTGTGCGGATTTTTGGCTATGTCAAAATAGCCTTCACCGGTCAGGTAAACTTTGCGCTCAGGTTGACTTGCATAGTCTTTGCGGTATTTCAAACGGCTGTTGTTCTCCAGGCTAACCACACTTCCATCATTCAGGTGAATTTTTAAAACCCCTCCCGTGGTATTCAGCTCTTCAATAAAATCTTCAGATTGGGTTAACAGTTGTTCTGGTGTGGCGGTCTGTTCCCGGATTTTCCACGCAATTCCGTACCCGCCCGCTGTCAGGATTACTACGATAAGCGCGATCGTGGCGGCAAGGCGAACAGGGATGAAAACGGTGCTGGGTTGTTTTTCCTTCCCGTGTCGGTCATTGATTTGCGTTTCTATATTGCGCCACATCCTGGCTATTGGTAAGGAAGCCTGGCTGGTCTGTTCCGCCCTGCGCAGATTCAGGAGGAGGATTCGGGCATTATCGATCGCATGGGCTTTCTGGGGGTTTTGAAGCCTGTATTCTTCCCAAAACCGGCCTGCTTCGAAATCATTTTCGATTACCCACTTAATAAAGAAATCGTCCGCAGCAAAGTCTTCGACAGAGAAGTTTAAATATTTCATTGGTGTTACTGGCCTATGCTAAGCTATATACCAATGCAGGAGGTGCCCCGTTTTATCCCATCCCTGTAGGATTTATTTTCAAAAAAAGCCCGGGAAAGAAAGAATGACCACAATGGTCATGGCCGCCACCTTTAGATTCTCTTTTAGGTTTTTTAGGCCTGCATAGACGAATTTGCACGCCGAATGATAGTTGACCCCCATGATTTGAGCAATTTCTTCATTTGAAAAAAAATGAAAGTACCGTAGGGTAATGGCCTCACGCTGGCGGGAAGGAAGTTTATCCAACGTATCCTTTAAATGACTCATCTGAAGGGACTGGACCTCTGCTTCCACATAATTTTCTTCATCCGGGTAATTTCTCAATACAGACAAATAGTCATCTATTGATTCGGTTGTATCATTGCGCGAGGCATTTACTTTGCGGTAAATCTTGTACCGGAGCGCTTTAAATAAATAAAACTTTATGGAGGTGGTGCTGGAAAGGCGTTCGCGGCTCGTCCATAACTCTATAAACAAATCCTGGATACAATCTTCAACGAGTGCCTGGTCTGAAATTGTTTTAGAACCGTAATTCAACAAAACCGCAGCGTACTGATCGTAAATAGCAGCAAATGCTCCCCTATCTCCTCCCTTGAAGGACTCCCACATTTTATCATTGACTTCGTCGTTTTTCATCCAAACAAGAATTGGTCAACTCACTTTAATTTCCCGAATGCGAGCCAATCTTAGAAAATTAAATTTTTAGATACAATCGTTTGCGATCAAAATTGGTCGCAAACGATTATTTATGATTGTCAAGGGTAAGATGGGATGATGGATGGTAGGGCCGCTCCGTTGACGATTCTTGAAATATATTTCAACGCGCATGGGATAAAATTTCAATTCTTTGGCATTGTTATTCTGGAGCTGATTTGGTTTACACTGCGTGGAGTAATACCCTGAACATTTCAAAACAGAATTGAAAAGCAAGTACTGTATTCATCCGTTACCTGGGCACGATAGGGAAAAAGTATATCCCATCAAGGCAAAGACCGTGCTCACCTTTGTGCTCCTGATTGCATGCGTTAGCCTGGAGGCAAGGCAACCATCCGATAGAAAGCCAAATATCCTTGTTATCCTTGCCGATGACCTGGGCTATCATGACCTTTCCTATTACGGTACGCCTGACATCCGTACGCCAAACATTGACATGCTATGCAAAGCAGGAATGAGGTTCGATAATTTTTATTCCAACTCACCGGTGTGCTCACCGACACGTGCTTCATTGATGAGCGGGCGTTATCCTGAAATGGTAGGGGTTCCGGGGCTAATACGATCGAACCCTGACGCTAATTTTGGATTTCTGAAGCCGGATGCGCTGCTGCTTCCCAAGCTCTTAAAGCAAGCTGATTATAACACCGCATTGGTGGGAAAATGGAATTTAGGGCTGGAAACGCCGAACACACCGAACGAAAAGGGCTTTGATTTTTTTCATGGCTTTCTTGATGATATGATGAACGACTACTGGGACCATTTGCGGAATGGAAAAGATTTTATGCGCAAAAATGACCGGCAGGATAATCCCAAAGGACGCCATGCTACTGATGTTTTTACGGGCTGGGCCATCGACTAC
>DATHFS010000327.1:0-2245 GCA_035317975.1 Cyclobacteriaceae bacterium
CCGGGTAAAAATATTGGTAGAAAAAAATGTGCTGTCGGAGGGAGAATTGAAATTAGCCAAGACAAGGCTGGCCTCCGCTAACGCGAAAATTGAAGAGGCTCGCTCGGCACAATCCAATGCCGCCATCAGGCTGTCGCATACCTCTATCAAGGCTCCGTTCGACGGCGTCATTAGCAGAATACCTTTTAAGATGGGGAGCCTGATCAACGAGGGGTCGTTGCTCACCACGGTGTCCGACACCCGGTTTGTATATGCTTATTTCCAGGTATCTGAAAATGAATACCTCGAGTATGTCGCGAAACTGCACGATAAGGATATTACGGAGGATGACGCACAGCTTATCCTTGCCAATGGCGCCCGCCATCAGTACAGCGGCAAAATTGAGACCATCGTTGGAGAATTTGAAGCCAACACGGGCACCATTGCCTTCCGGGCGAAATTTCCTAATCCGGGTAAACTCCTGAAACACGGTTCGAGCGGGAAAGTCAGGCTGACGAAGGAAGTAAAGAATGTGTTGATCATACCCCAAAAGGCAACCTTTGAAATACAGGACAGGACTTTTGTTTACGTAGTGAACGAACAGAACGAAGTAAAGATGAAGAGCTTCGTCCCCAGGATGCGGTTCTCGCACTTCTATATCGTAGAGTCGGGTCTGCGCGCAGGTGATAAAATTGTTTACGAAGGTATTCAGAGCCTTCGGGAAGGCATGCAAATCGTACCTGCCTATTTCAATATCGATAGCATCTTGATCACCAAGGTTTCAAATTCTAAATAAGCATGTTCAATATATTTATACAAAGGCCAATACTATCGATTGTCATTTCATTGTTTTTTCTGCTGGCGGGCGGCCTGGCGTTGATTAACCTTCCCGTCACACAGTTTCCGGACATTGTTCCGCCTTCTGTTTCCGTTACCACTCAATACACAGGCGCGAATGCCGAAGTCGCCGCCAAAGCGGTAGTCACGACGTTGGAGCGCGCCATCAATGGTGTGCCGAGGATGACCTACATGACCTCCGTTTCGGGAAACGACGGCACCAGCATTATACAGGTTTTCTTCAGTGTCGGCACCGACCCTGATCTGGCGGCTGTGAATGTTCAGAACCGTGTCTCCACCGTGCTCGATGAACTTCCCGAAGAAGTGATCAAGGCCGGTGTGGGTGTTGAAAAGGAAGTGAATAGTATGCTGCTGTACCTCAATGTCCTCAGTACCGATCCGGCAGCAGATGAAAAGTTCATCTACAACTTTGCCGATATCAATATTCTGGCGGAGCTAAAGCGGATCGACGGGGTGGGCTTTGCCATGATTATGGGAGCGCGCGAATATTCCATGCGGGTGTGGTTGAAACCCGACCGCATGGCGGTGTATGAAATATCAGCCGAAGAGATTGTTCAGGCCATTCGCAATCAAAATGTGGAGGCTGCCCCGGGGAAGGCGGGTGAGAGCTCTGACAAAGAGGCGCAAATGCTTCAATATGTCTTGCGCTATACCGGTAAGTTTATCGAGCCATCGCAGTATGAAAACATTGTCCTTCGATCGGACGAGCAAGGATCGTTGCTGAAATTAAAGGATGTTGCCAGCGTTGAGTTTGGGTCGAGAAACTACGGTGTTCTTTCAAAAGAAGATGGGAAACCGTCCGCTGCGATCATGTTGAAGCAACGACCGGGGTCGAATGCCAAACGGGTTATTGAAGACGTGAAGAGGAAGATGGAGCAATTAAAGGCATCTTCCTTTCCTCCAGGAATGAGCTACAACATTGGCTATGATGTTTCCCGTTTTCTGGACGCCTCTATTACGGAAGTACTTCGTACGTTGATCGAAGCATTTATTCTTGTCTCGATTGTGGTGTTTATCTTCCTGCAAGACTTCCGTTCCACGCTGATTCCTACGCTGGCCGTACCGGTGTCGCTAGTCGGAACTTTTTTCTTTATGCAATTGCTTGGGTTTTCCATCAATTTGCTCACCCTTTTTGCTTTGGTGCTGGCCATCGGAATTGTTGTCGACAACGCCATTGTTGTAGTGGAAGCAGTTCATGTGAAAATGGAAAATGAAAGTCTTTCACCCAAAGCCGCTACGATTGCCGCCATGAAGGAAATCAGCAGCGCCTTGATCGCCATTACGTTAGTGATGTCAGCCGTCTTTGTGCCCGTCGCCTTTCTGTCCGGTCCGGTGGGTGTATTCTACCGTCAATTCTCCCTTACTCTCGCGATTGCCATTGTTATATCCGGAATCAACGCGGTTACCT
>DATHFS010000328.1:0-19188 GCA_035317975.1 Cyclobacteriaceae bacterium
TTCCCGGATAAAGGTAAACCCATCCATTTGTGGCATGACCAAATCAGTGATGATCAGATCCGGTACTTCCTTCTCCAATTGGCCGAGCGCCTCAATGCCGTTGGTGGCCGTAACGACAGCATACCCTTCCATCAGTAGTAACTCCCGAAGGTTCTCTAATATGCTGCTGATGTCATCCACTACGAGGATCTTCTTACTCATTTTTAACCGGAAGGCTCACGCAGAATTCCGTACCCTCGCCTAATTCACTCTTCATCTTTACTTCCCCCTTCAGCAAATCTACGGCTTTTTTGACTATGGAAAGCCCCAAGCCTGTTCCGGAGATCGTCGTTACATTTCCCCCGCGGTAAAACGATTCAAATAGTTTGTCCATATCCTCCGGTGGAATACCCATCCCAAAATCGCGCACGAGAATACGCATTTCAATTTCATTACAAGAGACCGTCAACTCTACTTCGTCCTTTCCAGGCGAGAATTTGATAGCATTCGTCAACAGATTAATGATGATGCTCCGCATCAGCTTTTCATCACTAAGGAATGATTCTCTCACACTGTCTATCTGCACGGTTATCCTATGGCTGTCGTTCGTACTCTGGGTGACCTCCTGGGCAAGGCTATCAAACAGATTCCGGATTCTCAGGGTTGACCAGTTCACTTTGATCTTACCCGCATCGCTTTTACCGACCGTGAGCACATCGTCCAGTAGATAAGACATGTGATGCACCTGCTTTTCAATGTTCTGCAATTTTGTATCCACTTCATCCGGCGTCATTCGTTGTTTGTACTTGCGGATAAACCCTGAAGCCAATGAAATGGAAGAGAGAGGTGTTCGGAATTCGTGCGATGCAATGGAAACAAATTTGCTCTTCATTTCCAGCAATTCCTTTTCCTTCTGGAGGGCATGATTAAGTTCGCGCGTGCGCTCCTCTACCTTCTTTTCCAGTCCAAACCGGTACTCCGTTAGTTCGGTAACGTTTTGTGCCACGATGATCACTCCGCCCACACCTTCTTTTAAACCCCGTCCCGGAGAGGCGCTCATGAGCAAAATGATGCGTTTCTTGGATTTCGAAATGATCGGAATCTCCAAATTACTGACGGGAACGCCCGCTAAGACCTGTATTATCATTTCATTAAACCGGTTCCATGATTCGGGAACGACGATTGTTCCAAGCAATTTGCTTTCAAAAGCCTCTTCTCTCGAATACCCGATCAGTTCGGTACATACCCGGTTCCATTCGGTAATTCGCCCTTCTTCACTGACTCCAAAAATCGGCACATTCGCATTCTCAATCAGGTTCGCCAGCTCACGGGCGATCGACGTAATACTCCCCTCGTATTCCTTCTGTTCGCTGATATCGGACAGAATAGTAACAAAATTCTTCAGGTTATTACCCTCCAGAACGGGAGTGATCGAGAGCCTCACCCAGAATTTACGCCCTGACTTCGAATAATTGAGCAATTCTTCTGTCACCGGTTCAAGCCCGTGCAGACTTTCTCTTATCCGCTTAGCGACATTATTATCTGTTTCCGGTCCTTCCATAAATTCTTGCGGATAATTCCCTCTTACTTCGTCGAGTGTGTACCCGGAAAGCCTGGTAAAGCCATCGTTGACCCATTCGATTCTCCCCTCCGAATCAGTGATGATCACTGAATTGTCTGTCTTGCTGGCAACGAGGGAAAGTTTCTTGATTTCTTCCAACGACATCGTTTGTTCTGTTACATCCTGCATGGCGCCAATCATTCGGATAGGCTGGCCGGCATTGCCGTACACGACGTAGGCACGGTCATGAATGTGCTTGTAATTGCCTGCCGCAGCATGATAACGGTACACGGAATCCCAGGTCGGGAGTTGTTTGTCAAATACGCTCTCCATTTCCATCAACACACGTTCGTGGTCGTCAGGATGAAATCGCTCGTCCCACCAGGCTCTGGTAGATTTTATTTCGAGTTCAGCGTATCCCAGAACAGTTTGCATCGCATGGTTATAAAGAACCTTGTCATTGACAATGTCCCAATCCCAAATCACGTCATTGGTCGCTTTAGAAAGAATTTCATAACGGTCATTATATTCCCGCAGCACGCCTTCAATCGTTTTTCGCTCCGTAATATCCTGAATAATACCCACCATGAGCAGAACTTCGTTCTCACCGTTTCTCACTACCTGAGCGCGCTCATTCACCCAGCGGACCTCACCGTTGAGCCGGACAATCCGGTGATCGATGTCGTAGACCTGATCACCCGCTGTTGCTGACAGTGACATTTCAGCGACTCTGGCCCTGTCTTCCGGATGAATAAAACGGTAGAACGTATCAATCCGTCCGTCAAAGTCGGCCTCGTCCAATTGAAAGATATTGAATACTTCTTTAGACCAGGTGAGTTTGCCATTGATCACGCCAGGTTCCGAAGTCCAGTAACCGATCTTGGCGGCTTCCGAGGCTTTCTCCAGAAAAAATTGATTTCGGTTCAATTCCTCGACATTTTTCTTCCGTTCGGTAATGTCGTTGCGTATAGAAAGGAACTCGCGAATTCTTCCGTCCTCGTTCAGGAATGGCATGACAAACGTATCAACCCAATAATAACTGCCGTCTTTCGCCTTGTTTTTCACTTCCTTGCGCCAGATCTCCCCATTGCTGATGGTCTTCCACATGTCCACCCAAAATGATTTGTGATGATACCCCGAATTGATGATCCGGTGATTCTGGCCAATCAATTCCTCGCGCGGATACCCACTGATTTTCACAAAATTGTCGTTGACAAAAGTAATGTCGCCACGCCGGTCCGCGATAGAAACAATGGAAGAACGATAGATGGCATTTTGAAATTCAAACAATGAAGAAGCTGCTCCTTTCAAATCTTCCTCCATCGCCTTACGGACTGTAACATCCCTGTAAGTTGATACAATGCCATGGATTGATTCCAACTGGCTGAGATTCGTTGATGTACCTTCCATCCATCGCCAGCTCCCATCTTTGTGCTTAATGCGAAATGTAAGAGGATAGGCCTTCCCTGGATTCTCTTTCAACAAGGAAATGCGCTCACGGGATAATTCCTTGTCGTTGGGGTGAAGGAACTCGCCATAGCCGTTGGTGATGTTTTCATAGCCCAAAATATGCGGGACATTCGCGCTGGCAAATAAAACGTTACCATCAAAGTCGCTAATGATCGAAAGATCTTCGCTCTTTTCCACCAGTGTCCGGAATCGTTCCTCGCTGACCCGGATTGAAGCTTCAGCCTGTTTCTGAGCGCTAATGTCATGTACAGAGACGCAATACCCAAGGAATTCGTCATGACCGGTGACGACCGCTGTCATGGTAACCTTATACCACTCTATTTCAGATTCGATTTCAAAGTTAACCTCGTATTCGACAATTTCCCTTGTCTTTACTTTGTCGAGCATGGATTTAAAGCTCACCGTGCGCTCCGGGGGTACGATGTCAAGTATAGATGATCCAATTACTATGTCTTTGCCGGAAACATTTCTGAACATCTTGCGATAACTATCGTTGACCATCAGAACTTCATAGTCCCTATTCAGCAAGATGAATCCGACCAGAGCAGCCTTCAACATGCTTTCTAGATTGGCTTCTGATTCTTTGAGCTGATTTTCCTTTTCTTTTCTCTCTGTGATATCTATTGCTGATATGCTCACGTGAGTAACTTTACCTTCACGGATAATGGATTCATACCGCAAAAGGTGATGGATCTTTTCTCCGGACCGGGAAGTAAATTCCGCCTCCGTGGATACCTTTTCTCCGCTTAATGCGCGATTTAACAGTGCCTGAGCCACTTCGCGACGATGAGGCGCAACCGCATCTATGAACTGCATCCCAACCAGCGGCTTAATTCCCGCTATGTCAAATATGAAATTCTCGAAGGCTTGATTAAATAAGATGACGTTTGCCTTAGCATCCAAAAGGACAAAGTTCCCCGATGAATTACTGAAAATGATGTCCAGGTTTTCACGGTGCTGATTCAACACGAATTCCTGTTTTCTGAATTCGGTGATATCTCTGCCAATTCCGATCAACATGGTAGTCTTCCCGGTGTCGTCTTTCAACGGAATTTTTGTAGCCAGGATGATCCGGGGTTGGTTGTTGATAAAAACGGTCTCCTCCTTGTTGAGGATAGGCTGTCCGGATGTAAAGACCTTTTGGTCATCTTCCATCAACGGGCTTCCCTTTTCACCAAAATAATCAATGGCGGTTTTTCCCAACGTTTCAGCCTCATTTGCTGCTCCGAGGAGGTCAATTGAGGCTTTATTGTTGATGACACTGCGAAACTGGTCATCCCGGATAAAAATGTAATCCGGGATATTGTCGATGAGCGAGCGAAGAAGATTGCGCTCCCGGTCCAACTCCTGTTGCGCCTCTTTGATCGTAGTAACGTCGGTGGCAATTCCGTCCAGCCGCTGTGGAGCTCCTGTTTCGCTCCGAATCAACTTCAAACGGTCGTGGATCCAGCGCGTGCCCCCGGATAGTAAAATCCTGTATGTACACTCTGTAAATCCCTGCGCTTCCAGCATGCGCTGGCTTGCCTCCTTGATGGTCCGGTCCTCCGGGTGCAAATGTTCTAGCCAGAACTGTGGTCGTTGGATCAGCTTATCAAGGGGTTCACCGTAGATCTTTTCAGCCGACCGGCTGAGATAGTTTTCGCCGTTGCCGGTGAGATCGAATGACCAGATAACATCGTTGCTTGAATCCAGCACCCGGTTCAGTTGTTCGTCCCTTTGTTTTGCAATTGTTCGATTTGCCATTTCCAACTTTTCATTGATAATGGTCAGTTCTTCATTGCCTGCAAGCAATTCCTCATTAGAAGCAAGGAACTCCTGGTTGAGAACAGCCAGGTCCTTATTGACGGTCTGCAATTTGTCGTTAAGAGACGATAGCTCGATGTCCGTTTTTTTCTCCCGGGTGTCCTTTTTGTTCAGGGCTGTAACACTGAGCCAAACGGCAACAACAAATACGATCATGAAACTAAGGACGATGATGGTTACTCCCATCTCAACTGAAAACACTTTGTGCCAATGCCCCCATAACCGGAGATAGCCGATGAGAACGGGCAAAACAATAGCAGATGGAATCAGGTAGCGCGCGACCAGACTCCCGGAATACGGTCCGGTCAATTCCCTCATGAGCCCCTTGTTAGAGGTGGACAACAAAAGGGCTACCGCAAAAAGAACGAAGCACGTAGCAGTAGCCGGTGACATCTGAATGTAGTACAACACGCCATAAAATTCCGGTACTTTATAAAGGTAACCCAGCAGTACAAAGGTGGCGATCAATGCTACGATCAAGTTCACTACCTGGTGCCTGGCGGCCCGCGAAGGAGCCCAACCTATCATTAGCGCAGAGGTAGCTGACAAGATAAAATTCACCGCTGTGTTCAAGGCCATACGGGTCGGAATCCGTGTAGCGGCATCGAGCATTAATTTCTCTCTAAAAAGAATCTGATCAATATGGACTGGAAAATGAAAGAATGCATCAAGGAGCGTATACAGGCCAACGGACAAAGGCAAGAGCAATAAAAGGGACCCAAATCGAAGCTTGTTATTCGAAGGACTGGGTGGAGTCAAAAGAAAGAATGCGGCAACTAATATAATGAATTGAACAGCCGTGAGGGGGTTTTGCGTAGCTGCGCCAGGGATGGGATGTTTGAGAAACTCAATGCCAAACCACCATCCTGCCAATCCGAGTGAGGCAACCAGAACCACTGAGCAAGCCAAAAAAGTTGACTTGCGTTCAAGTTGCTCGAATACTTCGTCTTCAACCATAATTGAGTAACTAATTCAATTCTAACGAGAATTGAAGTAACGTCACCAATTAGGGCTCGGGTTATTTGAAAGTTATTCAAGGTAGTCATTTCCAATACAAAAGTTTTCACTACCTGTTTTTATTCCATATAAGGAGTATTAGTGGGGCCGGCCTTTCAACTCCGCTAGGAGTTCTGCGGCTGTGTATACAGGCAGTTGCGGCAACGCAGCTTTTTTCAGGTCTTTATCGGCAGAGATAAAGCAATCCAGGCCATGGCGGACAGCGGTAAAATACTGTAGCGCGTCTTCCGTGTCATCAATATCCCCATTGGCCAAGGCGATGAGAACAGTCGCATGATCACAATCAATGACCGTTACATCGTTCAAAAGCGTTAGCAGGAGTTGTTTCGCATGTTTTTGCGAAAAGGATTTGCCGGTGAAGTATGCCGTAATGTGCAGTACGGAGGGACTGGTATAAAGCTCGATTTCTCCGTCAATGCCGGCCTGTATAATACCCTTGGCGGTGGCAAATCCCGGCCGGTTCAATACCAGGTCCAGCAGTAAGTTGGCGTCCAGGAAAACCTTAGAAGCCATACTTCGTCTTACGGCCCTCGTAATAGGTCTTTCTTCCGTAACCTTGCGTTTTCACCTTCGCCTTTGGCAGTTCACTGAGTAATTGGAGGATATTTTTTTTGCGTGCTGGGCGCACCAGGCTGCGGAAATATTCTTCCACAATCCTGGAAAGGGATGTCCGGCGTTTGGCAGCATAGCGCTTTGCCTGTTCAAGAAGGGTATCGTCGACCGTAATATTTAAGTGGTTTTTCATGCATTTTCTTCTAACACCAAATATACGCATAAAGTTGAATTATACGTATGTTACGTCCACCCCGTGTTTATAACCCGCCTTTCAGCGCCTTGCCACTTTCATGATCCTCGTCTTATCCGGCGTAGTGACCTGGACAATATAGAATACCGCCCCGGCTTCATTGCTGTCTTGCCAGACTATCCGGTGAGGTCCCTCGGTAAGATTTTCGTATGAAATCGTCCCAACCTTCTGACCCAGAACAGTATATACTGAAACGGCTACCGGCCCAGGCTTTGTGAGTTCAAATTCAATGTTGAGACGGTCGCTCATCGGATTCGGGAAGAGCGCTATCCCCGGTTGGCTTGCGTCACTCGACAACCCTGTCACGGGGAGGACATAGTTGATAGAATCGCCGCTATCGCGGATGTCGTCGAACCAGAAGTTGATTCCCGTCAGCGCCATTTGTTCGGCGACGATCTCGAGCTTGTCCACAGCGGTCCAGTCGAAAATCCCCTGCGGCGGGAACCAGGCGTTATCATAGGATCCTTTTTCCTCAAGTTGATCCAACGGCAACGATACTTTGTGCCAGTTCCCGTCCCACGATGCAATAGAATTGTCAATCGTTTTTCCCATTCTCCAGGGATGGTCGGCAGCACTGGACTTTGTATCGACAAACCGGATATCAAACGATGCGGATGGCGTGCTGCCCTTCACCCAGAACTCAAGCTTGTGGGCATTGCTCTTCAACAACGACATGTCTTTGTTCGGCTTGAAATCAAATACGATGTTGCTATACTGCGCTACGTTTGTCCAGTAGGCACAATACGTTCCGTTCTCGGGAACCGAGGTAGAATAGTAATCCAATGTTCCCGCTCCCGGGTTGCTGGCATCATAGATCTTTTCACCGATGAAATCATCGTAGATCAGGAATCCTGATGTCTCCGGCCTGTGGTCGTGGAGCAGTTGCGCCGGGGCATTCATACCTAGGGCAGCAACCAGGGGAATGTTCAGGTCATAGTCGAAGAGTTCATCTGAGTTTTTATTAAACAAGCCGAAACCGTCGGTGTAATCCCATGTCGTCCACGGGATGCCCTTCTGTTCGAGGTAAAGCCGCACGAGCTGGTACCAGGCGACGCGGTCATCATTGCGGCTATTGGGGATGTACACGCCGAATTCTCCGCAGTACAGCGGCACATTGCGGGCCGCCTTAAAGTTGACGGCGATATCGAGCAACTGTTTTACCCCTGCGTCAGTTCCATCATTGTGATAATTGTTGAGGTTGTTTTCAATCCAGGTTCCTTTCAGGGATGGGGGAGTAGCCGGCATGTCGCTTGCGCGGTAAGGAAAGGGAACACCCCCCAGGGATACCATGGATGGATCGGTCCAACTGGCTCCCTGGTGCGTGAAGACGAAGGGATCGTAAAAATGAAACGTATAGATCAGTTTCGTATCCGAATAAACAGGCAGTTTGCTGAGACTCGCGTAACTGTTCCAATCGGCTGGACCGATTACGATGTAATGCTGTGTGTCGACCGTGCGGATCGCGTCGATGACGGACTGTTGGATGTTACCCCAAAGGGTATTATCGATCCCGTGCGGTTCGTTCAGCACTTCATAGTACACGTAGGACGAGTAGTTTTTGTAGTGGTCTGCCAGTTGGGTCCACACTTTGACGAGGACCGGACCGATGTTGGGGTCGGTGTTTGCCGCTACATCGAAGGTATGGTTGTCAAGTATCAGGTTGATCTGGTATTGTTCTGCCCAATGCACGGCTGAGTCGAGGAAGGTGAGGAACAACGGGTCAAGGATAAAGTCAGGCTGGCCGCTGGTCATCGAGTGGAGGTTGATCGGGAGACGAATGACATCGCATCCCAGCGACTTGATATTTTGAAAGTCCTTTTTAGTGAATTTAGAGAATTGGATTTGCCGCGCGTTGTTGGTCTGGAACCAGCCGGTGAGGTTGACTCCTTTGTTGAATGGAAGTTGTGCAGAAACCCGTATTCCGGGGCCTGCCAGGAAAAGCAGGAGGAGTAGTGAAGCCGGGAATCCCTTCATCGCGATCGTTGATTAGTCAACTTCGTTGATAAAGTTACGGCAAATTTTTCGGAGGCCAATCTGGAGTTTAGTGTCAAAAACGCTGTTCTCTGCCCGATTTAGAACTTTTTCCAGATTCTCGCTGGCTTTAGTGAGCGTAATAGGCTAAATTTGCGTAAGCAAGTCTATGTTTACTCCAATAACACTTATGAAAAGAGGCGGTGGAACAACTACGGTGATTCACTAGAATTCCCAATGAATTATGTAGCGGCGAGGTGAGCCAAATGGCCCTTCGCTTCGCGGAAGTTCTATTTTGTGGGAATAATAGTCTTCGACCTCTTTTGTTTGGATGGCAGAGTCGAAGGCTTCAAATTTTTCTTCTCCTCCTGGGCTTTGGCTGAGACGCTCTACCCAAATCTTCTTACAGTTTTTTTCTTTCCGAAATTTTATTTCGAAGGTTTCATGATCGCAAGGGTACGGTTGCAAGATCATGAATTGCTCATGTTGCTTCAGGAACCCGTTAACTAGCTTGCACTTAACAAATTTGACAAATGGTTTAGCTCCCATGACGAGCGGGCTTTTGAAGGTCATGGTTATCTTACATCCGTTTGGAATATTCTTTGAAACGGCCGATGCGAGTTCGTTTTTTGTGCCCTCTATGAACTCAACCTTGCCTGGCGCCTCAATCTCAATTGTTTCTTCCGTTTCATGGATCGGGTATTCCTTAGAACTGCAAGTGATCTCCTGTTCCCGGTAGAATACGAGTTCACTCCCATCGGGTTTAACGTATTCCAGCATTACAGCACTTCTCTCTACGTGAATGTTTTTTTTAATCTCACTGACTACTTGGTCAAGAAAATTTATCTGGTTGGTTTGTTCCTTATTGATCTCCTGATGTCGGGCGATTTCATCCAGAAGGCCATTAATTTTTTCATCCACTTCTACGGACTTTTCTTTCCAAAGTTTCTCAAACCTCTTGTTAAAACGGCTTTCAAATATGTCAGAAAGTCGTTTTTCTATTTGCTTGTAGGACTGAAAGCCAAGAAAACCAAGCAGTCCTCCGAAAAGAGTCAGCATCACGGTCACGGTAAGATATATCTTGTCATAGTAGTCCTGGATGAATTCCCGATGCTGATGGGTATCATTCTGTAAATCCTCGACGTAATCCCACAACGGTTTGTGAGGATCGGGATTTGAAATCTGATTCATGCTATCCCTACGCCCCATCTCCCGGAGCTGTTTGAGAATGATTTGCTGGTTATGCAGGATGGAATCCGTCGCTGGCCTAGGCTTCTTTTGAGAATAGCCGGTAACAATGAAACAATACGCGAAGAGGAATATAAGGATCTTTCTCACCACAGGCTCAATTTACTGAAATTAGCAAGAAAATTCTGAGTAAAAATTGACTTATGAATCATATTCCGGGATGTTAATAACCGGATCACTACGATGGCTTGTTAGTGTCTCAGTGCTCATCCGCAAATACCAAGGGATGTAAAGCTACTCTTGCCAATTTCCCAAAAATCCCCGTTATTCAGGATATCATTCAACGCTATGATCGATATTGTTATAGAAGCACGCAAAGCATCCATAGGACCTGGAATGGATGTGCGCAGGATTCTTCCTTTTCGGTTGAGGCGGATGGTTGGACCGTTCATCTTCATGGATCATGCGGGTCCGGTTCAAATACAGCCACAGTCGCCTCCATCGTCCATGGATGTTCTGCCGCATCCTCATATTGGAATTTCCACGGTAAGTTATTTATTTAATGGAAAGGTAACGCATAGGGATAGCCTGGGAGTGGAACAGGTTATACAACCGGGAGAAGTAAATTGGATGACGGCGGGAAAAGGAATTGCTCATTCCGAACGGTTTGAGGACCCTGCCGTGCTGGCGGGGAGTACGCTTGAAATGATACAGACGTGGGTAGCGCTTCCCGATAAAGACGAAGAATCGATTCCTTCTTTCGATAATTATAAACCGGAGGTGTTACCCATCTTTACGGAAGCCGGTGTATGGATGAGGTTGATCGCCGGAGATGCTTTTGGATTAAGAAATAACGTCAAAACACACTCTCCTTTGTTTTACGTACACGTCGTGCTTGAAAAGAATGCCCGGTTTGGACTGCCAACAGAACATTCGGAGCGGGCCATTTATATCACCAAAGGGAGTGTTGAAGTTTCCGGAAAGACCTATCGTTCCGGTCAGATGCTTGTCTTTAACAATACTGCCGATCCGGTAATTCTCTCTAAAGATGCAACTACCTTAATGTTATTGGGAGGAGAACCCCTTGGAGAAAGATATATATGGTGGAATTTTGTCTCTTCGAGGAGGGAAAGAATTGAACAGGCTAAAGCGGATTGGAAGGAAGGCAGGATCCTTTTGCCGCCAAAAGATAATCGTGAATTTGTTTCTCTTCCTGACGATCATTCAAAGCCATCCGGCAGCCCTCCGCCTCAGGCACTTTCATAATGAAATTTTTCACCGCAGAGACGCGGAGGCGCAAAGGAGGCGCGGAAGCAAAAGGATATTAAATACATATATTGAGGAACAAGTATTGACTCTTGAGTTGGATTTGAACCAGACATTGAAGACTACAAAACCAGGCGCAAATATTCTATTAATTCACTGCGCCTCCTTTGCGTCCCAGCGTCTCTGCTGTAGAAATTTCATCCAGAGACGCGGAGGCGCAAAGATCAAAAAAATAGTATTCAACCGACATAGTCACCGGAATCCCAGTTGATATTAAAGCAGATCGCAAGAAAGCGGTGTGATCTCCTCGCTTCCATTAGTTAGATTTGCCGGGAATAGATCAGAACAATGGAATCAACAACCTTACCCTCTTCCCGGATAGAATCCATCGACCTGCTCCGCGGGGTCGTCATCGTTATTATGGCGCTGGATCACGTGCGGGATTACTTTCATGCCGATGCGTTTCTATACGATCCTACCGACCTGACGCAGACTTCGGTGGCGCTGTTCTTCACCCGCTGGATCACTCACTTTTGCGCACCCGTATTTGTGTTCCTGGCGGGTACGTCCGCTTACCAGATTGGAATTAAAAAAGGTATCCCTGCACTTTCTTCCTTTCTGCTGAAGAGGGGGTTGTGGCTTATCCTCCTGGAATTGACCGTTATCAACTTCGCCTGGTTTTTTAACATTACCTTTTCCTTTATCGCTCTCACCGTCATCTGGGCTTTGGGGGTCGGAATGATCGCGCTTGCGGGGCTGGTTTACCTTAGGTTTAAATGGATCCTCGGGATTGGTATAGCGATGATCCTTTTCCACAATGCGTTCGACGGCATTCATTTTCCGGGCAACGGTCTGAGCACTTTTGCCTGGTCGATTATTCGCGATCAGAATCGTTTTTCTTGGGGAGTGGGACGAAACCTGTTTGTTGGATATGCACTCGTCCCTTGGGTAGGGGTGATGGCATTAGGATATTGTTTCGGAAGTTTCTACACCCCTTCGATCGCTCTCGAAAAGAGGAGAAAAATGTTGATTCGCCTGGGGACGATTGGGATACTGCTTTTTATTGTACTACGGTGGAGCAACCTCTATGGCGATCCTGAACCCTGGTCGGTCCAGCCTTCTTCTGTGTTTACTTTTCTGTCCTTCCTGAATACGAACAAGTATCCACCTTCCCTTCTATATTTGCTGATGACGCTGGCTCCGTCCTTGCTTTTTCTGGCGTTTACGGAACGTGTTGCCGGTAGAGTGTCGGGTGCGCTTATTGTCATCGGACGGGTACCCTTATTTTTTTATATCGTACACATTTACGTGGTGCACCTCGTTGCCCTGACCGCCGCCGTTCTTACCGGTCATCCCGCAAGCCATATGGTATTCGACGGGTGGATTACGAATTCAGTTGAGTTGACAGGATATGGGTTTTCGCTGGGTGTGGTTTACCTTGTTTGGCTCCTCGTGATCGTGGTATTGTATCCTTTGTGCAAAAGGTATGAACAGTATAAGAGAAACAACAAGGATAAGATGTGGTTGAGTTATCTGTGAGGTTCGCTCCGTCCAAGTTGTCTGAGCTTTGATTCTTTTGATTTTAATGATTAAAATGATTCTTATACTATACTCTCTTTGAAAACGATCATGCTCATCATTCAAATCACAAGAATCAAAGTTCAGACAATTTGATCGGCGAAGACTTAGGTCACCACGGATCCCACTAACCGGTGGTCGTGGTGCCCCGTCCAGCCCGCCGGTCCCCAGGTGAGCACGACATCGGGCCTCAGCTCAATACAAAGTCTTGTGACCGTATTGCGACTTTTTGCCCCAAAAAGGGACAACAGACATCATTAGGGACTGCCCCTCCCAATAAGGGATAACACCCATCCCCCAAACCTGCTAAATCCGTTAGTTTCGGGCATTTGCCCCATGGCATGCCGTTCGCTTTAGTATGGGTATGAAAACCATAATAAGCTTTGTCATCATCCTCGTCCTGTTTGTCGCTCCTGCCTTTGCATCGGGTACGCCCTCAGACACGAACGCCGTGAAAGTAATATCAACCAAAAGATACATTTTCTATTTCAAAGCGGACAAAAGACTGATCGGTGGAACAGTAGAGGTTTTTGATATGAATCAAAACCTGGTTGGCACAGAAAATATCCTTCAAGCCAAAACGATTGTGGACTTCTTTGAACTGAGTGCCGGTAAATACATTATTAAGATAAAAAAAGGAGCCGAGGAATTTGTTTATCCTTATGTGAACCAACAATAGCTTTCCTCACCCCCCACCTACGCCAAGGCTTCGGTAGGCAGGCCGGCCCCTCTCCAAAATGGAGAGGGGAGCGGTTTTGATAAACAATGGGCTGCCGCAAGGCGGCCCATTTCATTTACTGTCCATTCCTTATTTGATGCTAAGAATGTTTTGCGTGCCGGGAAGCCTCCGGTCAATAAACTTCGTCAGCTTTCTGTTCGAGCCCGCTGTTTGCATCTGCTCCATTTCCCGCAATGAAACAAAGACGATCTCCGGGATCACGCGAAGGCGGGATTGAAACGCACCCTGAAGTGCAGTTTTGACGACGGGTTCCAGCGCTGGCTCAATTAAGACATGGAGTTTAAGCTCATCCAGTCCGAGTTCGCCGGTTAAAACTTCAACGACATAATCCTGAACAGAAGCGACTTCGTTCAGGATCTCAAAAACGCCGAGCGGATAAAGTGTCGTGCCTTTTAACTTGATCATCTGCTGCTTACGGCCTACCACTGGCCCCAGGCGGACGGTATGGCGACCGCAGGCACAAGGCTCTTCAAAAACAGACAGCATGTCGCCTGTCTTGTAACGGAGCAGCGGCATCCCTTCAACCCCCAGTGTAGTGATGGTCAGCTCTCCGGCTTCGCCTTTGCTCACCGGACGGTCATTCTCATCCAGTATTTCAATAATGATCAATTCGGGATGGTGGTGCCCGCCTTTGCCGAAATGGCATTCGGTGAAAGCGGTTTGCATTTCTGTGGAAGCATAGGAGCCGTAAAGATGGATGTCCCATTCGCCAGTGATTTTTTTCCCAAGGGTATTGAGTTGCAAATCCGGCGACCGGAAACTTTCCCCGATACACACTGCCTTTTTAACCGACGTCCGGTTAAGGTCTATTTTATGTTGGTGGGCATAGTCAATTAACTTGATCAGGAAAGAAGGAACCGCCACCAGCGTTGTCGGTTCCAATCGTTCTATCGTCTCCCATTGCAACGCCGGAAGACCCGGCCCGGTCCGTACCAGCCCGCCTCCGAGTTTGTGGATCCCTTCATAGTAGGCAATGCCTGCCATGAACTGACGATCGAGGGTTAACATAAGTTGATAAAGATCAGCCGGGGTACCATCGGCGCAGGCGAACGATATAGATTCATTGTAGGCGAGACGCTGTAAATCCTTTTCCGTAAGAGCAATAGTCACAGGCTTACCGAGGGTACCGGACGTACTTGTATATTCGATGATCTTGTCTTTGGGTACGCACAAAAAGTCCCAGTTATTTCGCTGAAGATCGTCTTTGGTTGTGGTAGGAATCCGCGACAGGTCTTCCAGCCGGTTAATTTGTTCCGGAACGATGCGATGCTGTGCGAAATGCTTTTGATAAAAAGGGGAGTGCTGATTGACGTAGCGAAGCGTTTCCTTCAGTTTCTCTTCCTGGAACGCTTTGATGCGACCACTCGTCTGTAATTCTATTTCCGGGATCATGTTGCTTTCTAAATTTAACGTTCAATCACCACTACGGCACAGGCGATCTCGTTGAGGTGTGACAACGAAAGGTGAATGATTTTCCACTGGTGCACGCGGGCCTGTTCTTCAAAATTTCCTTTTAGCAACAGGCCGGGCTTTCCTGATTCGTCCATCGTGACTTCAATTTCACTCAATTCATAGCCCAGCATCAGACCGAAGCCTGTTGCTTTCAGAAAGGCTTCTTTGGCGGCAAAGCGGGCGGCATAATGTTGTGCCTTGTTCTTGCCCCGGGCTTCGCACAACACAATTTCTTCGCTGGAAAATACTTTTTCCCGAAAGCCGCTGCTCATGGCAATTTTTTCAGCCACGCGATCTACTTCGATCATATCAATACCAATTCCTGTTATCATTTGATTTTAGTCTCGCATTCCTTCAGGCGCTTTTCCATATGCTCCCGTTCCTGGGTGGTAGCAATTTCTTTCGTCAGCCCTTTCGTGTAATACGACTTTGCGACGATAAACTCTTTTTTCGAAAAACAGGCATCCCCGGCTAGCATATAGGAAAGGTAGGATTCGGGATTCCAGGTTACAAGACTGTCGGGGTGTAGTCCATCATGAGGGAGAAACGGAAAGCGATAGGGCTCAAATTTCATGAAATCCCGGAAGGATTTAGTAAGCAAGAACGAATCGGCCCGGATCGTTAGCGAAGATTCATAAATCTCCAGCCCGTCTGTCGGCTTTCGGTTGAAGACGTTGTTTAAGTCATAGCATACAAACCTTCCCAACTGCCACGGAGGAGTGGACACCCAAACGCGTAATTTTTCCGGTTGAAAAACTACAGCGTGGTGGGCGATCAGTTGATTGATCGATTTTTCGTTACCCATGCCGATGTTCACGTCACCCAGACCCTTTTGATCGCGAAGGATGTGGATTGCTTTTGATACCGAGATCTTATCTTCGTGACCCAGCAGGGCCTGAACCCGCTCCCAGCGGTAAAGGGAAGCGCTCGTCTTCATATGATCCCTGTTGAGTTCCGTATCTCCAAGAGTCTTGCTTTGAAAATGATTGGTGCAGATTATAAAATCTCCGGTTGGATCTACCCGGCCCAGTGCATCCGGTGTCTTTTCAAGGATGGCCGCCGATTTGTCTTTGGCAGAGCCAATTAAAAAGGATTCGGATACAAACATATGGCGCTTTGCGGCTATAGCATAGGCCTCATCGATAGTGGAGGCGTACTGCAGGATTTCGCGAGCTACCAGTGAGACCGGTGTTGCCGAAGCGGAAGGAATATCCGATTTGGCTGCATTGATGGTCACCGTAAGCCCCTGGTCATTCATTCCGGAAAGAACGCCGGTCATACCGCCAAAGGTCACCATCATAAATTTATATCCGTCGCTGGGACGGTAGAAGGCAATAATTTTATCTCTCGCAAATTCATCGCCTACAAAGAAGTCAAAATTGCGAGCCACGAGCAGGGTGCTGTCTTCTGATTTACCTGACCAGACGGCAAAGGAGGTGCAACCCACCAGGGACATATTTTGCAACGCGTGACCAATGTCGTGGGCGGCGTGATAGTTTAGTATACGCTGATAGGCCGGGGCAATAGTATCAAATTCAGCCGAGGCCGACTGGGAGACGCCAAGAATTTCCTGCCGGTATTCTTCCGGCACGCTTTCTTCGAGGTCGCGGTTGAACCAACCGACAAAATATTTCAACAGGGTCAGATAAAAGTCAGAAGGCACCAGCTTGTGAAGCTGCTGAGTAAATACCGTTTCCTGGTATTGGACTAATTCTTTAGTAAGCCTGCCATTGGCGACGCCGCGCTCAAAAGGTCTGCCTTCCACGTAGAGTTCGAAGAGTCCCGTTTCACTTTTCCGGAACCAATTGTTGCCCAGGGTGTAAACGCCATTGGCCAACTCCTTTCGTTCTATAAGAAGACTTTCCGGCTGGGCGGGGAGGGGAGGGTGCGTTCGCGCTACGATGTTGACATAGATCACCAGGCCTACCAGAAGGAGAAGGAGACACAGGAAAGACCAGGAAAGTATTCTGAGGAACCTTTTACGCATTCCGGATCTTATTAAGGAGGTATTCAATGCCAAAAATTTCTGAACACGTCACGACGGCGCTCATGGCAACACCCATAACACCGTGAAGGTTGAGGTTTTGTCCGGTCAAAAGTAAGTTGGGGATTTTTGTTCTCGGGGAAATAAAGGTCTTCAACGGATTCCGGTAGTCTTTGGCGATACCATACAGCGATCCATCGTCTGAACCGATGTAGTCCCGCACGGTAAGCGGGGTGGCGACGTAATACGATTGAATATTCTCTGTCAGGCCGGGAAAAATGACCTCGGCTTCGGTGAGTAATTTTTCTGCTTTTTCCTTCTTGAAACGTTCGTAATCCGATCCCCGGTCGCTTTCTTCTGCTGCGGTGTTGAAGGTATTTTCCCACTGCTTCACCTCCTCATAATGCATGTAGGTCATGAGCGTAATTCCATCGGCATACCCGTTCTGCCGCGGAGAGGTAGAGAAAAACAAGGCCCACCCGGGTGGCCAATCTCCCGGTTTATAATGTACTCCACTCCACACGTCATTATTACCATAAAAATAGATATTGTGGTTCCTGTATTTAAACGTGTCTTTCTTCATCACGATATTGAGCGAAAACACGGAGATAGAATTATCCAGACTCTTTATGCGATTGCGATACGCCTTTTTGATGAGCTCACTACCTGTTATCTCCAGTGTCTTGACCGGGTGGATATTGGATATAAAGCGTTTCCCGTAGAATCGCTCCCCGTCCGCACATTCGGCATATTTTAATTCACCTTCCTCTTCTGCCAGTTTCACTACATGCTTGCGTTTCCTGACTTCCCCTCCCCGTTGGAGAATTTCTTTCGTCAGGAGAATGGCAATCTGCGATCCGCCGTTGATGAACCGGTAAGCGCTTTCAATATAACTATTGGTCACCAGGGCATGAACATATAACGGCGTCTTGTAGGCCTCGCCGGCATACAGGACGTTGGTGCCGGCCAGGACGCTTTGCAGTTTTTTATTACCGGTAATGGATTCTAAAAACAACTGAGTGTCGATCCCAAGGACCTCATTTTTTTCAATGCCTTCGCCGGATCGCAGGTTGTAGAGCGGGAATTTAGAGCACACCGTTTTGATTTCATCACAATACCGCCGGATCGCTTCCTCCTCTTCAGGAAAATCGGCGACCAGGTTTTTAATGAATCGATCATAGCCTTGTGCATACCGATAGACTTTTGGATCATCCCTGAACATAATTCCGTCTACGATATCTTCGTCCATTTTGTGGAGCTTCAACTTGTCCATAATGCCGAGATACCGGAATAACTGGTAAAGGGTTTGTCCTTTTTCCAGCGAGCCCACATAATGGACGCCGGAGTCAAAAATGACCCGGTCCCGGGCAAAGGTTTGGAGATTGCCGCCGACTTGCTTGTTGCGCTCCAGGACGCAAACTTTATAGCCTTCTTTGGCGAGCAAGGTACCGCACGCCAGTCCGCCCAGCCCGCTTCCGATGATGACTACGTCGTATTGATGCATTTGATAGAAAGGCCCCTATTTCGGCAATTTTTATGCAAAAAGGGCCAAAAAAAAGGTTTTACACGTTGGTCTTTTTCTTTATTACAAAAGTAACATTGGATGTGTATTTTGTATCATCCCATGTCGTTATTTCCAGTCCATGGGATTGGGCAAGGTGCCGGAGCTGTTCACCGGAAACAAAATGGAGGGGCTGCTTCGCCTTGTTAAAACGCAATAGTGTAACGGAGAAAAATTCCGTAAGGGCTGTCCCTTTTTGCTTTTGTTTCAGATCGCGATCGCCTTCCCGGACCAGGATCAGGCCACCCGGGTTGAGTCCTTCAAAACATTTTTTAAGCAAGCTCTCCTGCTGGTCCGGTTGGAGATAATGCAGGACATCATTAATGATAATAGTATCGAATTTCTTAATATCATAAGAGGTGATATCGGCACATTCGAACTGGAGTTGGTCACCCCGTGAGTAGCCATGATGGGCGACGGTAATCTTTTCAAGGTCAAAATCGACGCCAGTAATCTGCCTATCTTTAGAGGAGAAATGCAGCATGTAGCTGAGAAATCCGTAACCGCAACCCAGATCGAGCACAGAAGCGTTCCGCGGTACCAAGGTGTGATACCCGAGGTAATAGTTCTCCAGTTTCAATTTGATGCGAAGATACCACTCCAATACAGGTCCCTTGTATAGAAAATTGCTAATGAGTTTGTGCCGGTAATAATAAGGTGTCTCGATTTCAGCGGCAAGTTTTGCATGTTCCTCTTTAAAATAGCGACTGATGGATTTGGTCCGATCGGTGTAGGTAGCCCCAAACCGCAGGTCGCCAGCTGCAATGGCTGGTAAAAACTTCATGGTCAGTTGACCAGCCTGCACGTATAAATC
>DATHFS010000329.1:0-2748 GCA_035317975.1 Cyclobacteriaceae bacterium
TTAAATAACTCCCGATCGGGGCTTGCCAACGCGCTGCGGTCAACTCCGGAAAGAAGTTGAAGACAGGTTGAAGGATCATTGTGATAATACGCCTCGTCGGCCTTGTACAATAAAAAATAATCCAACGCCGTATTGGCGACCTCTGGTGATGCATCAAAACCTTTTCGCAAAGCATGGAATTTTTCAGCATCAAAAGGCAGAAGTTGCCGGATTCGCTCTGCCTTTTCATGAGCATTATTGGTAGTTGCCAGTTGATACATCAGGCCATTGGAGTCCCGCACAAAATGACCTGCCTGGGTTTGTGTTTTCGTGTTTTCGTGTAATCGGAAATTGGCCAGTACATCCGGAATTTTCACTACCCCGTCCAATCCAAAGTGGATCAGGAAACGCATCCATAATTCCTTGTCCATGACCAAGTGCATGCTTTCGTCGAGCGTGCCCAGGCGATCGTATATACGTTTTCTGAAATAGGTTTCCGGTTGATCTATCCTTGCCCACCCCAATGTTTTTGCGACATTGCCCGCATACACGTCGGTGCCTGAGCTGAGACGAATCACCTTTCCGTCTTGCACAATTTGGCTTCGCCCAATGACAACATTCACGGAGGGGTCCGAAAAACGTTCGGCGATCACGTTCAAGGAACCCGGTTCAAGATAGTCATCTGAATTCAGCCAATTCACTACGGCGCCGTGAGCACGCTGAAGGCCCTTGTTGATTGCATGGCTTTGGCCCCGATCCGGCTCGCTTGTCCAATACGACAAGTATTTTTCATATTTTTTAATGATCTCCACCGAGCCATCATTGCTTTGGCCATCAATGATAATGTACTGCAGATCAGGATATCCCTGTGATAATACAGAGTCAATCGTTTGTTCCAGGAACCGGCCTTGATTGAAAGAAGGAGTGATGATGGAAATGGCGGCGTGCATATAGGGTGCGATACTATCCGATCAACATTTTCCCCCGCTTAGCGAATGCGGACGTCCTGAAAGAATACTGATTTATTTACAAAGGCTTCGATTTCGTAATCCAATCCTTTCAAAAACCGGACGATCGGACTAGCCTGGGTGTCCCCGAATTCGAAATCAAAATCTTCCACCAATAACCGCGCAGGTCTGTACTTGTTCCAATTATTAGACAACAAAACCTTCAAATCGTAGCCTTCCGCATCCACACTCATGAAATCGATTGTGGTGCCGGACGGCAAATGCTGATCCAGCACGTCGCCCAACTTCTCCGTTTTTATCCAACACACTTCCATCAGTGGATTGGCGTTCTGATCTATACTTGCTGTTAGGCTTGGGGAAAACGTGTTCTGCAAAGGGTTCTTAAATCGATGGTAACGTATCTCCACCGGATCATCGGAAAGACCTTCACTCAAAAACAAATCACGTGGTCTGACCTTTTCAAATTGCTCTTTACTACCCGGCAAAGGATCGATGTTGATTCCGCTCCATCCCAGCCTGTAGAAATACCATGTGTTGGAATATCGGACAGGATGATGAGCTCCGATATCAACATAAAAACCCTTGGCTTTCCCGAGAAAGAAATTCCTCAGGATCATATCTTCTCCGAATTGAGAAAATGAAATTGTTCCGTATTCTACGTCATCGGAGTAGGAAACAAATTTCTTTATCCGGTCCGGGATGCTATTTCGAATCCAATTCTTAATCAACCTCATAACAATTGTTCAAAATGGAATTCAGGCTGGACCAGACCCTGAATCATCTGACTATTTTCAAAACCATAAACGTTTCCATCCACTATTTGGATCACAGCGGCCCCCTCCAGCCAGTCCTGAATTTCTTCGTTGGCCCGCACGAACAAGCTTATCGTGTATCTGCCCGGCTTAAAATTAAGGGAATCAATTGTAAATTGATACGATGCGGATTCATCGTGCGTGATATCCAGTTGGCCCAAAAAGATATTACTTAAATGAACCATGCAATTGCCCGTGCTATCGTACAGATTTACACCGAACAATAAGTCTTTAAAGTTCTGGCCATTTGACATAAGGCGAATAGTGATGATCAGTTTTTCGCCAGGGCAATAAAGGTGTTTGTCAAAACTCAATTTTTGGAACATCAATCCATGCTTCCATTTCGTTCTTTTTGCGGTAGTGAGGTCATACGTATTTCTGCTTTCCATGTGGTCTTTTTCGAGATACTGGGTGACCACGCTATCGGTTTGCCCCTGCGCGACCACTTTGCCCGACTGAATAATCATCGCCCGGTTACAGATTGCCTTCACAGCTTGCATGTTATGGGAAACAAAAATGATGGTTCGCCCATCGGACGAGACTTCCAGCATTTTTGTCACGCATTTTTTCTGAAAAGCAGAATCCCCTACGGCAAGCACCTCATCAATGATCAGCACTTCGGGTTCCAAATGCGCCGCCACAGCAAAGGCCAGTCTCAATTGCATGCCGCTTGAAAAATGTTTGAGTTGGGTATCCAGAAATTTTTCCGTCCCTGAGAAATCAACAATTTCGTCAAATTTCGATTTGATCTCGCTTCGCTTCATTCCCAGGATGGAGCCGTTCATAAAAACATTCTCCCGACCAGTAAGTTCCTGATGAAAGCCAGTACCTACTTCCAGTAAACTGGCAATACGGCCGCGCGATACCACTCGCCCCCGGGTTGGCGGCGTGATCCGCGAAAGAATTTTCAGCAGTGTGGATTTACCGGCGCCGTTCCGACCGATAATGCCAATGGACTCCCCTCTGTTGACCTGAAAGGTCACTTCTTT
>DATHFS010000330.1:0-3166 GCA_035317975.1 Cyclobacteriaceae bacterium
GTTAGGGGCCGTTATCCGACTTAGGGAAAGACCCGTTTCTAAGCAGCAACATTTCGACATCGGCATCGCCGGACCGTTGGCGGGATTTGTTATGGCTCTGGCGATCTTGTGGTACGGCTTTACCCACCTGCCTCCTCCTGACTTTATTTTTCAGTTTCATCCGGAATACGCCCAGTATGGTGCCGACTATGCCAGTTACGTTTACCGGCCTGAGTTCATGAAGGACGGTGTGATCGATGTTGTGCTGGGAAAAAATTTGCTGTTCCTGTTCTTTGAGAAATTCGTTGCGGTTCCTTCCCTTGTTCCCAACCCTCACGAAATCATGCATTACCCTTTGCTCTTCGCCGGGTTTCTCGCTTTGGTATTCACCAGTCTCAACCTGCTTCCCATCGGCCAACTGGATGGAGGACATATTTTATACGGCTTGGCAGGCTACCGCATCCACCGGATCATTGCCTCCGTCGTTTTTATTGTGCTGCTTTTTTTTGCCGGACTCGGCCTGATCTCTCCGGGAGAGCCGATCAATGACCTTTGGTGGGAAATTATACTATACCTGGGCTTTCTTTATATCACCATGACCGGTTTGGGATTAACAAAGAGAGACACACTGATGTATGCTGTGGCGATGTTCACCCTTCAGTACGTCATCGTTGAACTATTTCCAACCATCAAAGGCTATCCCGGATGGTTGCCATTTGCATTTATCCTGGGAAGGATGGTGGGAGTACGTCACCCGCCTTCGGAAATTGAAAGGCCGCTCACCCTGGGAAGGAAAATAGCGGGGTGGCTGGCGCTTGTAATTTTTGTGATCTGCTTTACTCCCAATCCCCTCGACGTCGTGATGACCGCTAAGGGCGCACCATAATTTTCTGTGTCGTGTATTTCTTATTGCTCAGGGTCTTTAAAACATAAAGTCCCGGGTAAGCCTGGGTCATGGTTATTTTTGTTTGATGGTCCTGGACTTCCCTGGAGAAACCGACAGGCTTGCCAGCCAGGTCGAAGAGTTGAACATACTCCATCTCTTCGGGCAAATAGAAGATTCCGGAACTCGGATTGGGAAATGCATCGGGAGGGAGTACGTCGTCCGAAATCCCAGTCACCACTCCCCCTTTCCCAAATACAGGGTGTACCATCATGCTCCCTTTCTCGATGAGGTTAAGGTCCCATAGGCCATTGGTATTGGAGTAGATCTTGTCTCCCGAATCGGTATTTTTATCCCAGCCAATGGGAATCGTGCCGGCAGAGGATTGCTTCCATCCGATATAAAAACTTCCCTGAACACCAACAGCATTCGGCGTCAGGATATGGCGTTTGAATTTGTTCTGCTCGGAACGATCGACCGCCATATTTTCCTCGTAAAGGACAGATTGCTGCGTGTCGGTCAGGTCGCTCAGGATCCGCAACAAAATAATCTGGCTCGACTCGTCTCCAAATCGCGGGAAATAGAAATCAATTGCCACAATCGTATCGGGCTCCGCTGTCTTCATTTCAAAGAGGTAGGCTACCTGTGCGCCGGGCTGGTTGAGCCCTATGCCATACTCGGCAGTTCCATCGTCATAGGCATAATAATCGGACAGGGCAAACTCGGCACGGGTGGTATCGTTTACCCGAAAATCGATTGGCTTATATTTTGCCGAATCATAATCCCCATTGTTGGCGGGCAGCACATTGTCCTTGGTGGCGAGACTGAGTCTAAGTTTGATTTTGAAGGAGTCGGCACTCACGTCGAACAAACCCCGGTCCGGGATTGAGCCCACGGTAAACGTTCGCCGTTCCCGGCCGGCGAGTCCATTGCCGACGCTCGTCGAGTCTTGAAGCACTACGATCACCGAATCCCTGGACGGCCCCGGGTGATAGGTCACGACTTCGGCATGATAAGAATAACTGAGAGGTTGAATGTTGCCGACTCTTAGATTGTAAATTGAAAGAGAAGGTTTAGTCAGATTGGCGGCCACATCCGTCATAAAATGCTTTTTAGGGATCGACCAGTACTCGTTGAACAACGATGTCAACGGTGTTGCAATAGCACGGTCAGGAAAGGACGTATCGCTAGAATCACGTCCTGAATTCAGGTACACGTAGTCCACGTTCCACGTGTCATAAGGCCCCGACAACCTTCCGAAACTCCGAAATCGGAATTGAAAGGCAGGGTGAAAGAACCGATCGTCGGCAACCGGTATAACCATCGTATTAAACGAATCGGCCTTCAGCGAGGCGTCGATTCCAATCGTCTTGGCATTTTCCCATTTGCCCTGGTCATTTTTGAAATCAACAGTCAAATTATCCCCCGGATCAGGCGCCTCTCCGTTGCCCATAAATTGGTAATAAAAACTCAGGTACACCGTAGGACGCAGTGCTGCCGGTACCAGGTCTAAGCTAAGCGGCCGGGATATCAGCGAATCGGCAAATCCTTTGGCGAGTGCATCACTGACATTGTAAGGCTTGCCGAGCGAATCCAGGCCATCAAATGTTACTACCCCAAGGGAAGGGGGATTAATGCCTGTTCCAAAATTAAGCGATACAGAACTTCCGCTTTGCCAAAGTGTATCATGAGGGTAATAAGGCGAATTAGAAAAAGAAAAATCATCCCAGAAGGGCAACCGCATCGGGGCCAACTGCTGCCGCGCCTGCATCCGACTCTGCTTTTTACCTGGTGTTTTCGGAATAGGGACCACCGTGAACTGTGCGAAGACGGTGTGGGCAAGTAGACATACAATGAAAATGATCAAGCTTGATTTTCGCACAATCCGCTAATTATTCTTCTCTTCAATCTCCTCCGGGGGCGGTTGGTAGCCTTTTGAAGCAATCCAGATATTGACGGGGTCACCGACTCGTACCGAATCGCCTGCCGGTGGAGATTGCTTAAAAACGATGGGTTCAATGCCTGTAGTATCCTCGTCCTCGGGAATTTGCACTTTGCCTAAATGCAGATTCCAACCCATTAATTTGAACAACGCCCGTTCATACGTATCTCCCACCAGGTTACCGACTTTAAAATCAGCTGGCCCGTTTCCATCTCCGATGACGAGATCGATCACCGCCCCTTTGGGCACCCGTGTCCCGGGAACGGCCACCTGACCCTGATAGCGCATTTCCAATACGTAGTTTAGGAACGGGCTGGGTTTATAAAAAATCTTTCCGCGCCGTAATTCATTGGTCTTGAGGA
>DATHFS010000331.1:0-4500 GCA_035317975.1 Cyclobacteriaceae bacterium
CGAAGGCTGGGTACAATCCGGCCAGCAAAACCCCCAGAACAAAAATGGCAATCGCACCTTTCCAAAAAGAAGCGCTTTGCAATAGTGTAATCTCCAATCTCCTCCCCGACAGTTCCGAAAAAGCAGGAAGGAGCAACCCCACCAGCAGGAGCGCGATCAGGAAGGCGACCAATTTTATAAGAAAGGATTCCAGTAGAAATTGCCGGATGAGCTGCGACCGGAAACTTCCCATCACTTTCCGTACGCCCACTTCACGTGCCCGTTCCATCGACCTCGCTGTGGCCAGGTTGATATAATTGATCCATGCAATGATCAATATAAATGCCGCAATGATCGCAAGAAAATAAACCGCCTTGCCGTTTCCGTTGGGTCCAAACTCCATCATCAGGTTATCGGAATAGAGATGGATGTCCGTGATCGGCTCCAGATGGAAGACCATTCCCGCATTGAATTTCTTCATTTCCTCTCCTTGCTGCTTCTCCACAAATGCCGGCAACTTGGACTCAAACACCTTCGCGTCACTCTTGTCATCCAACAGGATGTACGTCATAAAACCATCCCAATTATAGGAATTAAGATCATTGGGATTCCTGACGAAGGTCAGGTAGGTAGCAAACGAGAGCAATGCGTCGAACTTCATATGGCTGTTCTCGGGTACATCCTCGAACACTCCGGTCACTTCATAGTCTTTATTTCCGTTGATCTTCAGCATTTTGCCGACGGGATCCGCATCACCAAAATATTTCTTTGCCAACGTGGTTGACAAAACAATCTTGAAGGGCTCCTTCAACACAAGCGAATCGACACCCCGGGTCAGTTTGAAAGAGAATATCCTGAAAAACTCCTCACTCGCATAGTAGGCATGGTCTTCCTTGAAAAACACCTCTCCGTTTGCCATGGTCGCATCGGACCCGTGCATGCGCGCGTATTTCTTTACTTCGGGAAAATGAGCCTTCAGGTCCGGGCCGATACCCACGGCGCCTGCCGCCCACCGTGTCGTCAGTTCACCTTTGTTGTAGCGGTCGAGTTGAAGCCGGAAAATATGGTCTTTTCGGGATTGCATCTGATCGTAGCTTAACTCGTGCAAAACATATTGCGCAATGAGGAGGCAGCCGGCCATGCCGATGGCCAGGCCCAGAATATTGATCACCGAAAAGATCTTGTTCTTGAAAATGTTGCGGAGTGCGGCTTTGAGGTAGTTGCGTAGCATAGGTGTCGGCTTGAGGTAGACCGATAAAGTATATACCTTGCTTTTCTCAAAAGGTTGCACACGGGGTGCTGTAGGATTTATTATTCACGGATGGTCGGCTTGGGAAGTGAAAAGTACGATTTGGTCGTTATCGGGGCCGGTCCTATCGGACTGGCCTGCGGTATTGAGGCACAAAAAGCCGGGTTGAAGTATGTGATCATCGATAAAGGCTGCCTGGTTAATTCCCTGTTTCATTACCCCTACAACATGACTTTTTTTTCCACTTCTGAGCGCCTGGAGATTGGAGCCGTCCCTTTTATTTCGCACGGCGCTAAACCCAATCGCGCGGAAGCGCTTGAATATTACCGCCGGGTGTGCACTTCCTGGAAACTAAATGTGAAGTTGTACGAAGAAGTAAAGGAAGTCGGGTTAAAAGACAACGTGCACCACGTCGTTACCGCCAAAGGAAATTTTGCTTCGAGGGCCATCGTTCTGGCCTTAGGGTTTTATGACCTTCCCTATCCGCTAAACGTCCCGGGAGAAGATTTGCCCAAGGTGAAACACTATTATGATGAGCCCCATCCCTATTTCGATCAAAATATTGTAGTGGTCGGGGCGGCTAACTCTGCCGTGGATGTGGCGCTCGAAACCTGGCGAAAGGGTGCTCACGTTACGATGGTGATCCGCGAGGACGGTATCCGCGATAGCGTAAAATATTGGGTGAAGCCCGACATTGAAAACCGCATCAAAGAAGGATCGATCCCAACTTTTTTTAACTCGGAAGTAGTGTCGATTACGGCGACTGCAGTACGCATCAAAACTCCAAAAGGAGAAAAGGTCTTAGAAAATGATTTTGTATTGGCCATGACCGGTTACCAGCCACCCTTTGCCTTTATGGAAAAAATGGGCATCACATTCAAAAAGGATGAGTTTCATACCCCTGTGTACAACGAAGAAACGATGGAGACCAATGTACCCGGCATTTATCTCGCAGGCGTGGTTTGTGGAGGGCTGAAAACAAACAAGTGGTTTATTGAGAATTCACGCGTCCACGCAGAGTTGGTCCTGAGAGACTTAAGAGCTAAACGGCGCTAGACAAACCGACTGACAATAGATTCTGCTTGCTGAACATACCCTCCTCCGAATAGATTAACGTGGACAAGCGTTGGGTAGAGATTATATAAACCGGCACGCTCCTCAAATCCCGGCTCCAGTGGAAACGAATCATTATATGCGTGATAGAATTGCTGATCGAATCGCCCAAACATTTGGGTAAAGGCGAGTTCTGCCTCCCTATGCCCAAAGCAAACCGCGGGGTCGATCAGGCAGGGGAATCCCTTTTCATCGGTTAATACATTGCCACCCCATAAGTCGCCATGAACCAAAGCGGGCTTTTCTTCCGGCAGGAGCGCAGACATTTTTTTATAAACGCTTTCCATTTTCTTCCGCAGGGAGAGGACGGGATGGTGGTTGTCGGTGGCAAGCCTGATCTGGGGTTCGAGGCGCTGTTGAATAAAAAAATCACTCCATGAATTCCATGGGTGATTCAATTGTCTGAGAGATCCAATATAATTATCATGATCAAGGCCGAAGGATGGAGCGGTGTGCCGGTGCAAGGCCGCCAGGCGTTGCCCCAGAAGCGTCCAAAAATTTTTTGTTTCCGGACTACTGTTGATCCATTCCAGAATAATAAACTGAAAGCCATCACATTCGTCTAAACCCGTAACCTGATTGACCCGGATAGAATGTGTATCGTGAAGTATTCGGAGGCCCTTGGCCTCTGTCTCAAACATGGATGGATACTTCTCACGGTAATTCCATTTAATAAAGTAGTCTCCCCCGGAGGTAGCGAGCCGGCCCCCCGGGCTGATACAGCCACCGGAAACAAGAAAAAAATCCTGGAGAATGGCAGGGTGCAGTATGTCCCGAATTGTTTCCAGGACGGGAGAAGGAATTGAATCCATCATGGAGCAGAATTCTCCGCCGACAAAAGTCGGAGCAGGCAGAATTTAAGGATGTTCAGAATTAAGAATTTAAGAATGTTCAGAATGAGATTTTTAGTCCTGCGTAAAAATTTCTTCCGGCTGCGGCATTGTAGTAGCGATTTCCGGCAGCATTGAGGTCGTTGCCTAAACTATAGTGCTTGTTTGTCGCGTTGTCAATGCCGGCAAACAGATCCATGGATCGTTTTTTTCCTTGTCTACCGGCAAGCAGTTGCAGCGCCGGCCGGAAACCCAATCGCGCACCAGCCAGAATATAAGGCCCGGAATACTGGCTGTTGGCATCGTTAAGCGGAATCTTATCGACAAAATTCAATGTTACATTGAAATAGAATTTTTTCGCAACCTGAGCATCCACTCCACCCACAACGATGTTCGGTGCTACGCCGGTGAGCTTATTGCCAGAATAGTCCTGGCCATTCTTTGCATAGCCTTTAAAACGGTAGTAGTTAAATGTGTAGCTGCTCCAGAGTCTTAACGAATTAAGAAATTGATGATGTTGGAGAGCCGGACTCCACGAGAGCATCGCTTCCAATCCTTTTTGTGAAGTGCGTCCGGCGTTAATAAAATAATCCGAATTGTTGAGTTGCTGTACGACAATAGTTTCATCCAGTTCGAAATCATAAGCGGCAACGTCCCATGAAATCCGGCTCCAACCCGTTCCGCGAAGACCAACTTCGTAACTAATTCCCTTTTCAGGATTTAAACTGTTGTTGTAGTTTCCTGTGGAGGGTCTTACTTCCGCCAGGGAGGGAGGTGAAAATCCCTTGCTGATGCTTCCATAAATGGAAAACAGGTCATTCACTTTCTTCAATAAGGCTATCCGCGGAGAAAATACCGGATCAAAATTTCGCTGCTGCACGATCGATGGTACCGGGGAGACGCGATTGAATCCATACTTCAAAAAATTTCCGCTCCCTCCCAGTGTCAAATAAAAATCCCTTGGTAGATCGATCTCTGCCTGGGCAAAAAGAAGAAGGAAGGTAGAGCTAAGCCGGTCATCCGTTATCACGCTTCCCTGAACGCCTTGTAGATTGATATAATCCGCAAGGGGAGAATAAAAATGTTGGAACTCCCCGCCGCCGGTCAACTTGGCCTTCCATTTCGATTTCTCAAATTCATATTGCGTCTCGGTACGGCCACCCCAGTTGTTTTCTTTTCGCTTTTCGTAGTTGTTGATGGTCGGGTTAATAAAATCGGTGAGGGAACCATATGCCCCCACACGGGTGGACCAGTGATCGCTCCACTGGTAGTCGTACATCACCCCGCCATAGAATGTTTTATTGTAAACTGCTGCCTGTTGGGTTACCG
>DATHFS010000332.1:0-2283 GCA_035317975.1 Cyclobacteriaceae bacterium
ATGAGGTTCAGCGTCGCAGACCCGCCGCCACTCCAGCCCCACACTGCAATGCGGTCGGCATCGACAAAAGGCCACTTCAGAATTTCTCTGGCGGCCAGCGCCTGATCGCGAATGTTGATTTGACCGATCTTTTTGTAGATGGATTTTCTCCAAGCCCTGCCTTTAGGGGCAGGAGTACCGCGCCCATCCAGCGACATATAGATATAGCCTTCCTCAGCCATGTCCCCTTTAAAAAGCCGGTTTCTCCCCATGCCAAAAGCGTCCCGCACCGTTTGACTGGCCGGCTCCGTATAAACAAAGAATACAACCGGATATTTTTTTGCGGCATCAAACGTTTTAGGTTTTACCATCCACCCATCCATTTCCACGCCATCTTCCGTTTTGATTTTAAAGAACTCCACCTTTTTTGAACCTGAAACAGTCAAGGATGGCGCGGCGCCTTCCTTTTCACCTAATGGATTATTTGTTTTCAGATCGATCACCTCCCGCAAGGGGCGTGTTTCCGTATTTGAAAAAACATGGGAGGCAAATTTGCCATTAGGCGAAATCGAATAGTCGTGACTACCCTGCATACCGGCGGGCGAAACCCGTTCTAATTTTCCTTTTCCGTCCAGCCTGGTTTTATAGAGATACTTTTGAGTGGCGTCGGTAGGGGAGGCAAGAAAATAAACCACGTTGGCAGCCTCATCCACAGCGGTAAAGTCAATGACGTCGTAATCGCCCGGGGTGATCAGTGTTTCTTTGCCTCCATCCTTTGTCGCCCTGTAAAGGTGCGCCCAGCCATCTTTCTCACTCATCCACAAGAACTCCTTTTTATTGTTCAGCCAAACAAACGAATGCCGGAAGTCCAATGCAGCGGTGCTTGGGGAAAAGGAGAATACGTCGACCCAGGCTTCGTCTTTTTCTGAATAAATCAGTTTTGCGCTGCCGGTCGCGGGGTCGCAACTGTAAATCTTACTTTCATTTTGTTTCCGGTTGAGCTGCTGCACCAGGATCTCGTTGACTGAATTCCATTCCATCCGTGGAAGGTAGTGCTGTTGGGGATCACCCGGAATGGCGAGCCAATTTGTCTTACCTGTTTCACTATCCACGACGCCAATTTTTGCCGGAGAAGGTGGTTGGCCTATCGTTGGATACTCTACGGGGATAATCCTGGAATAGACCGAGTCCGTATTGTTGATCATATAAAAGTCACGGATCATATTGGCGTCAATATTCCAGTATGAAATATGGCGGCTGTCGGGGCTCCATTGAAATCCATCCCGGCAGGACAACTCTTCTTCATAGGCCCAGTCAAACGTGCCGTTGATGAATTTGCGTGTGCCGTCGGTGGTCAGGGCTTTGATCCCTCCCGAAGCAAGGTCTTCCACATAGAGATTTTGCTGACTTACATAAGCGGCCTTTTTTCCATCCGGAGAAAGTTTGGCAAACATCAGGGAGGATGTGGACTTGCCTTTTCCCAATTGGTGAAGAGACCGGGTCGCCAGGGTAAGCACCCAATAATCTCCGCGAGTGTCCTGTCGCCATACCTTTACCGTGTTGGTGAAGATGAGTAGGCGGGTTTGGTCTTCTGAAAAGACAAAATTGCGTACACCCAATGATGCGGATGCCCCTTCCGGAGTAAGGTCTTTCGTTGACACCAGTACGGTTTTCGTGTTGGCGGGCAATGTATATTGAGCAATTTCACCGGATTCGACCTTGTAGTAGGCATTTCCGTCTTTCGACCACCGGATCCCGGTGATACCTTGTGAAAAGGCAAGGACCGGGATAGAAAAGAAAACCAGAAGAATGAACTTTCTCATGGGTACAATTTAAGATTTAAAATTGGAGGGAGTTGTTCAATATTCAAAATTTGAATGTTGAATATTGAACAAAGAATCATGAATAATGAAGTAGAGTCCCATAGGGACGAAATATCGGTAACCAAGTATAGAAGGTGAAAATAAAGTCTCGTAGAGACGAAATAGTGGTTACCGTATTTCCCAGCGCCGATATTGGCGTCCCTACCGGACTCCCTTATGAGGGTAAGACCCTGGTTACCGATATTTTCGGTTGATGGATAGTTCGGTGGTTACCAATATTTCGTCTCTATGAGACTTCGGTAAGTAGAGTCCCATCGGGACGAAATATCGGTAACCAAGTAGTATAGAAGGTGAAAATAAAGTCTCGTAGAGACGAAATAGTGGTTACCGTATTTCCCAGCGCCGATATTCCGTCCGTTCAGGACTCCTTTATGAGGGTTAGATCCTGGTTACCGATATTTCCGGTTGATAGATAGTTCGG
>DATHFS010000333.1:0-2675 GCA_035317975.1 Cyclobacteriaceae bacterium
ACAGGTCCGAAAGTTCGGCGTGCCGCAATTGTCTTTCGGGATTTTCACTCCTGTTGCGGCTTTCCTCCCATCGATAGCTGTCTTCTCCTTCCCCGGGTTTCAGGTCGTGCAAGGACAGCGACCGGTTGGATTTGTTTTTCCTCAATTCTTCCCGGCAATAATTCACCGCGATGGTATACAGCCACGACTTAAATTTTCCGCAATCCTGTAACCCCCCTACATTCCTGTGCATACTGATAAAGGTCTTTTGAGCAGCCTCCATGGCAAGGTCGTGGTCAAAAAAGAACTTGTACGAATAGTTATAGATACGCTTGTACCACAGTTGCACAAGCTTACCCTGCGCATTCTTGTCCCCGTCGCGGGCCCGGGCGATCAGGGTGTCGGAATGCATCATCGACTCCGGGTTATAGTAATTGGTCAGATTTCGCAGATTTAGGTCGGTTATAGTGTAAAGATGGGGACATCGCGAAAATAGTTGTATAAGGTGTAAAGTTTTCGGCCTTTTGCCACAAAGGCACGAAGACACGAAGGTCTTTTTTGATTTATTCATTCGAATCCGCGACCAACCCCAACGTCCAAATTCATTTTCGGCAACTAACCCATTTTCGACAACTAAGCCATTGGACCGCAATAGGTCCTCATATTGCCGAAATATCTTAGTGCCTTTGTGTCTTAGTGGCAAATACCCGCATTTTACTTTTCTTTGCTCCCGAATGAAAAAGATCATTTCCCTACTGATCCGGTATGTACCGCGCAAATACCTTCAGCTTTTCAGTGGCGTGGGATTGAAAGCGCTTGGAATTTTCTATGCAGGGAATGCGGTGGAATGCCCTATATGCTTAAGCCACTATCGGAAGTTTTTGCCTTATGGCCGGATCAACCCCAGGCCCAACGCCTTATGCCCGAACTGTCTTTCTCTCGAACGTCACCGGCTGATCTGGCTCTACCTTAAGGAAAAGACGGACTTCTTTTCAGCACCCCTCTCCGTTCTTCATATCGCCCCGGAACCTTGCTTTATGAATCGTTTTGAAAAACAACACGGCAGCCGCTACATCACAGCCGATATAGAGTCTCCGCTCGCAAAAGTGAAAATGGACATTCATGAAATACCTTTCGGTGAAAATCATTTTGACGTGGTACTGTGCAATCACGTCCTGGAACACGTGCGCGACGACATCAAAGCCATGAGTGAAATCAAGCGCGTACTGAAGCCGGGTGGCTGGGCCATTTTGCAAGTACCGTTCTTTTCTCCTGTTCCGGATGTAACCGTCGAAGATGCCACTATCATACGGTCGCGCGACCGTGAAAAAGCATTCGGACAAGATGATCATGTGAGGAAGTTTGGTAAAGACTATGCTCAACGGATCCAGCGGGCAGGATTAACTGCCATTGCCGATGAGTTTGCTAAATACTTACCTAAAGAAAAAATAGAGCGATTTGGAATTCAAGGAGGTGAGGTGATTTTCAAAGGGGTGAAATAGGGGTAGCGCTTGGTGCTTGGTGGATGTCCAAATGACTTTAGTCATTGGTCATTGGTTATCGGTCATTAGTAAGTGGTCATTGGTGGTTGGTCCCTGGTCTGAAATAAATTGCTTGTTAGATGTTGCCGGACAAATTGGTTGCCGGTTCCCGGTTACAGGATGCCGGAGGAATACCGTCTTCTGTAAAGATGTCCAATTGAATCTTAATGGAGACAAGTCCCGTATGGGACGATATATTGGTAAACAGGATCAACAATTCCAACAAAATCCCGTAGGGATGAAATATTAATTCTACGATAAAGGACAACAGGCATCGACCTTCTTAATAGTCCTGAATTAAAACCTCAGCCGGAATTCTCAGCGCCGTATTTAGTTTGCGGATCATGGCCAAACTTAGTTTCCGTTTCCCCGACAGAATTTCTGATTTGCGAGAGCGATACCCTAAAATCCTTGACAAGTCAACATCCGACATCCCGCGCTGTTCCATTCGAAAACGGATAGCCTCCAGGGGGCTTGGTTTCGGCATTGGAAAATATTCATTTTCATGTTCCTTGACAAGAATGGAAAGTATCTCTATCTCGTCTGAATCCTTTGAGTTTGGCTTAAGGACTTTTTGCATCAAATCATAGATTCGGGAGAGCGCTAATTCATACTGTTTATTATTCTTAATCGGCTTTATCATATTTCACCGTTTTTACATTTATTTTATCATATCGGTTATGGGTACCAAACCAAACCACGAAAACTATTTTGAGCCGATATTCAATATCCACTACCAGTCTAAAGGAATTCCCATGAATATTAAAGACAACTCGTTTTTCACTTACAACAGAGGCACTGCGATACTGCTGCTTTAGAATATTAGGTGTACTCCACACGGCAGCTTCTGCTTCCTCATACCAAGCAAGAATGGCTTGTTCAGCCTGAGGAAAGGACTTGATATACTGTTTTAGCGTCTTAACCGCAATTACCCTCATTCTGGCCTATCACAAATATAACGAAATGTTACCAAAATGGTTACAATACCATTGGCAAAAAAATACCCGGCGTACCCCGGGCATACTCCTTACCACTCTGTTCTGCAACTCCCAGGTAAATTCTACCGATCACCGATCACCGATCACCCATTTACCACTTCACTTCGGCAACTTATCCAACACCTCCATCACCTCCTTCACATGCTTCCGGCTGGTC
>DATHFS010000334.1:0-2352 GCA_035317975.1 Cyclobacteriaceae bacterium
TGTCACAAAATTGCAAAGAAAAACGCTGACGCCGTGATCGTCGTGAGTCCTACGGACCATCTGATTTTGAATGAGGAGGAGTTTCAAACGACCATCTGGAAATCAGCGGAATACGCCAAGGCGCAGAACCAGCTCATTACATTTGGAATTAAGCCCACCCGCCCCGAAACAGGGTATGGTTATATCCAATTCATTGAAGGGAAGAGCCCGTTGAAGAAAGTGAAGACCTTTACCGAAAAACCGGAACTGTCGCTGGCCAAGAAATTTGTAGAAAGTGGAGACTTTGTATGGAACGCCGGCATATTCATCGGGGGTGTCCAGGCCTTTCTCAAATCATTTGCAAAACATTTGCCGGAAATGGCGGAGATCTTTGATGAACTGGCCCCGAAACTTTTTACACCGGAAGAAACCTTTGCTGTGGAAACCGCTTATGCACAATGCAAAAGCATTTCTATTGACTATGGAATTATGGAGAAAGCAGACAACGTTTACGTATGGCTAAGCACGTTTACGTGGTCGGATCTGGGGTCGTGGGGCTCCTTGTTTGACAATTCTCAGAAAGATGCCAACAACAATGTCGTCAACGCGGAGACCTTGATCTATGATACCCGCAATTCGGTTATCAAATCTTCGCCAGGGAAATTGATTGTTGCCCAGGGATTGAACGGCTACCTCATCGGCGCTTTTGATAACGTGGTCATCGTTTGTGAAAAAGATAAGGAGGAACTTTTCCGTAGAGTCGTCAATGATTTGAAGAGTAAACCCAATGGAAGTGAGTTCTTGTAAGAGGTCTTGAGTCCCTGGATCTCGCCCCTAATGACCTTGCCGGACAGGATATTGCCTTGCCGAAGTTCCCGATAGCCCGGCCTTCATTTCGTCTCTACGAGACTTCGTATCGGAGGTAAGACTTGGTTACCAATATTTCGTCCCGCTGGGACTAAAACAAAGATCTGCCTGCTTCAAGTCCCATCGGGACGGAATATTGGTAAACAAACCATACGTTAGAAAATGGAGTCTCGTAGAGACGAAATAGGGAACTCATTGTTTAGTGCAGCAACTATTTCGCAGTGCCTCCACATTACGTCCCTATAACGTTAGAAACGGTCTTTTCATATCCAACACGTATTTCCCAAGACCAATTAGAAAAAAGACCGTTGACGGGGCACTAATAGTGAGCACATCGCTTTTAGGCAAAGTTGAAACTACTAAGGACTGAGGACTCAGGGCTCCTTCTAATGTGAATCATTTCCCGGTTTTAGGTGTTTTAACCAAGGAACATTACCTTTGATCTGTGATTCAGCAAATTGTTATAGGAACCCTCTTTCTAACCGCCCTTGGCTACGTTGTAAGATTAATTTACAAAAGCTTCCAGGCTAAGGGAGCATGCTCCACAGGCTGTGGAAAATGCGGGGCGATTGATTTTGATAAGATTGAAGCCCAAATAAATTCAAAGCTATCTTAGCTACGTCCACACCTTCGTCCCCTCCGTACAGTTCTTGCAGATTTCAATCTCACTTCGCGACCGGAAAAGTGATTCCCTGAATTGCCGGTAGGGTTCCCCTCGCCATATTTCCTGAAAGGAGGTTTTCGTAAGGTCCCCCAGGACGAAGTGGGCATCTTTGTCGAAACAGCAGGGAACCACTTTACCATCCCAGGTAATGACACAACTGTGCCACATCTTCCAGCAATGGTCCAGGAGTTGGTTCTTAATGGCGTAGGTGCCATCCGCCATTTTCCTGTACCTCGAATAGCGGTCGATGGACGGAATCAATTCCGAGCCCTGCCGGTAATCATAAATCTGGGCGGTTTTCAGAGCAACCTCATCCACCCCCAGTTCCTTTGCCAGGCGTTTCACCTCGCCGATTTGATGTTCGTTTGGCTTCACTACCAGGAATTGGAAAATGATATGGGGCGTTCCCGACTTGAGTCGCTTCTTCCAGTTCACCATGTTTTTTGTCCCCTCGATGACCTTTCCCAGGTTGCCTCCGATTCGATAGGACTCATACGTACCTTGTGTTGTTCCATCGATGGAGATGATCAAGCGATCTAATCCGGACTCGACCGTTCTGCGGGCGGCTTCGTCGCTGAGATAGTGCGCATTGGTTGATGTGGCCGTGTATATTCTTTTTGACGAAGCATACTCCACCATGTCTAAAAAGGCAGGGTGCAAATAGGGCTCGCCTTGAAAATAGAAAATCAAATAAGAAAGCGAAGGAGCCAGTTGATCTATCACCGATTCGAACAACTCTTTGCTGAGCATTCCCGTGGGTCGCGAAAAGGAACGAAGTCCGCTGGGACATTCCGGACACCGAAGATTACACGAGGTCGTTGGCTCGATGGAAATACTCAATG
>DATHFS010000335.1:0-5449 GCA_035317975.1 Cyclobacteriaceae bacterium
CCTGGTAGACGAGGGGCATACTGTCATGATCATTGAACACAACCTCGAGGTGATCAAATGCGCCGACTGGATCATCGATCTCGGCCCTGAAGGAGGTGAGAAAAAGGGAGGAAATCTTTTGTTTGCCGGCACTCCTGAGGAAATGGTGAAGAGCGGGAAGGGATATACAGCGGATTTTTTGAGGGCGAAGTTTTTAAGGCAAAATAAAAAAAAGTAGGCGCCCCAATACATTCCATTTTTTGTCTGTGCTACCTTCCCTCCCGCATTCGATTGAGATCACTGCATTTCCACGTGCACGATTTTCTTGATCGAATAGATTAATTTTGATACACGGGTTTCGGGAATACCTCCTACCGTAATCAGTCAACGATTAAAAAGTAAGCCATGTCCGTCAAAGTTGCGTTGCGGCACAGAATGTTTTATGAGTACGACCGTGCAGTCAATTTGTCCCCTCATACGTTTCGGTTGCGCCCCGCTCCGCATTGTCGCACACCCATTCTGGCGTATTCATTAAAAATCGTACCCGAAAACCATTTTATCAACTGGCAGCAAGACCCGTTCGGCAATATGCTGGCCCGGGTTGTTTTTCCAGGGCAAACAACAAAACTTCACTTTGAAGTCGAAGTGATTGCCGACATGATCGTGATCAACCCGTTTGATTTTTTTGTTGAGAAATATGCCGATGACTTTCCGTTTGCCTACACCCATCAGCTGAAGAAGGAACTCCTTCCGTATTTTGAGGTAACCGAAAAAGGCCCACTTCTTCATCAATGGGTAAACGCCATCGACCTGACGAAAAAGAGCATCATCAATTTCCTGGTAGACCTCAACCAGCAGGTCTGGAAGAACACCCAATATACCGTTCGGCTGGAGGCGGGAGTTCAAACCTGCGAAGAAACGTTGACCCTGCGTAGCGGTTCGTGCCGGGACTCTGGCTGGTTACTGGTACAAATTCTTCGGCACCTCGGTCTTGCCGCTCGCTTTGCATCGGGTTATCTTATACAACTAAAAGCCGATGCCAAGGCGCTTGATGGACCTTCGGGTACCGCAACTGATTTTACGGATCTTCATGCCTGGGCAGAGGTGTTCATCCCGGGGGCGGGTTGGATAGGCCTCGACCCGACATCAGGCTTGCTGGCGGGCGAAGGGCATATTCCTTTATGCTGCACCCCTGATCCGGTAAGTGCAGCGCCCGTTACCGGTATGACGGATGTTTGTAATGTCACGTTCCGTTTCAAGAACGACATTGCCCGTCTTCACGAAGACCCCCGTGTCACCAAGCCGTATACAGAAGAACAATGGGCAACCATCATCGGTCTTGGTCACAAAGTAGATGAATACATGCACGGGAGTGATATGCGCCTGACCATGGGAGGGGAGCCCACTTTTGTTTCTGTGGATGATATGGAAGCCAAGGAATGGAACACGGACGCAGATGGCCCGCAAAAAAGAGAACGGGCAGTTCAATTAATCAAGCGGTTAAAAAATGCGCTCGCTCCAAAGGGGTTTATCCATAAAGGCCAGGGGAAATGGTATCCGGGTGAACCTCTGCCACGATGGAAATATTCAGCCTATTGGAGAAACGATGGCGTGCCGATCCTGGGAAATGATGCCTTGATCGACCTTGATAATAACCGTTCAAGCTATACCGTAGAGGATGCCCACCGCCTTTCGAAGGAATTGACCCAATTTCTGAATATTCCCACAGAGCATATCCATCCTGCTATGGAAGATGCTTTTTATTTTTTGTGGGAAGAAAATAAAGTGCCGGTGAACATCGATCCGTACAAAGCCAATTTGAACGATCCGTTGGAAAGACAGAAACTGGCAGAACTTTTGGTCAATGGATTGGGCTCTCCTGTAGGATACGTCATCCCTATGGAATGGAATCACTGGAACAACCGGTGGATTTCCTGCCGGTGGCCGTTTCGCCATGATCACCTGGTCCTCATTCCCGGTAATTCGCCGATCGGTTTGCGGCTACCGTTGAAATCATTGGCCTATATGAGCGAACCGAAAACCCAGCGCAAGGTCGAGCGAAGTACATTCGAGCCGCTTCCACCGTTGGAAAATTTCCGGGCAAAAGTTGGTTTGCGTTATGCCCAACCCGTCCCTGAAGAAGAATTACCGCGTGAATTTTATGAGGACCCACATCCTGAAAAGGAGGTTGAAGGGGAAAAGAAAATAACAACAAAAGAGGTGGTTCCTGTCTTTGAGGTATTCACGATCAAAACCGCCTTATGCATCGAAGTGCGCGACGGTAAGATTTGTCTCTTCATGCCACCGCTTACTCATGTGGAACATTATTTGGATCTATTGGCTTCCATTGAAGCGGCCGCAGAGAAATTGAACCTGAAGGTAGTTATCGAGGGGTACGAACTCCCGCATGATAACCGTCTCACAAAACTTTCACTCTCACCCGACCCAGGCGTCCTGGAAGTAAACATCAATCCGGCCAGGAGTTGGAAGGAATTGATTAATACCTATGACGTTCTTTTCGAACAAGCGCGGCTCAGCAGGCTGAGCACGGAAAAATTTAATCTCGATGGCAAACATACCGGCACGGGGGGAGGAAATCACATCACCATTGGCGGCATCACCCCGGCAGACAGCCCGTTGCTGCGACGTCCAGGCTTGCTTAGAAGCCTCATCACCTATTGGCAGCATCATCCGGGATTGTCCTATCTTTTTTCAACTCAGTTTGTAGGACCCACCAGTCAGGCACCCCGCGTAGATGAAGGCCGGCAGGAGATGCTGTACGAACTTGAAATTGCCTTCAGCCAGATTCCTGAGAAAGAAGACGTTCCATTCTGGATGGTAGACCGGATCTTCAGGAACCTCTTAATTGACATTACCGGAAACACGCACCGCGCAGAATTTTGTATCGATAAGTTGTATTCGCCCGATAGTTCCACGGGTCGGCTCGGGTTATTGGAATTCAGAGGTTTTGACATGCCCCCCAACAAACAGATGTGTATCGTTCAATTGCTTTTGATTCGATGCCTCCTGGCCAGGTTTTGGCAAAAGCCGTACCATCACCCGCTCACGCGCTGGGGAACGGAATTGTACGATAAGTTCATGCTGCCGCATTATGTTCAGCAAGATCTTGCCGAAGTAACACGCGACTTGCAGGAAGCCGGCTATCCTTTTCAGTTGGATTGGCTCGAAACATTTTTTGAATTCCGTTTTCCGTTGTATGGAAAAATAATGGTTCAGGAAATGGAGCTTCTGGTGCGGATGGGTATTGAGCCCTGGCATGTGTTGGGCGAAGAAACTGCGCGCGGCGGCACCGCCCGCTTTGTGGATTCTTCGGTCGAGCGTATCGAAGTAAAGGTGACTCATTTTAATGCAGAGCGGTATAGGGTTCTGTGTAATGGTCAACCTATTCCCTTGCAATCAACCTTAGTGAAGGGAGAGTACGTGGCAGGAGTTCGCTACCGGGCATGGACTCCCTCATCGGCCTTACACCCCACGCTCGGCAAAGATGTTCCATTGGTGTTTGACATTGTCGATACGTGGAACCACCGCGCTATCGGGGGATGCACCTACTATGTTGCTCATCCCGGCGGCAGAAACTACGATACTTTCCCGATCAATTCCTATGAAGCGGAAGGCAGGAGAATCAGTCGGTTTTGGAGTCAGGGGAACACGCAGGGTGTGTTTACACCTTCAGAAAACTTCAGTACGGTGTCACGCTATGTAGAACCCAATCAAACTCCCAGGAATTTTGACCCGCCGCCGTTAAAAATAAGTCCGGAATATCCGCGTACTTTAGACCTCAGGCAATTTTGAAATAGGAATGGACAGCACACAACGAAATGTTCCCATCAACACGCTGACGGAGGGTTACTTTTCTAACCGTAATGTCCTCGACGAATGCTTCAACCCCGACGAACAACCAAAGGATTCCTGGAAGCAATTATTGTCCAATATTGAAAATCTGGGGACAAGCGAACTGAAGAACAGGCAGCAGGAATTATTAAAGTTACTGCAGGAGAATGGGGTGACGTATAATGTCTACGGCGACACGAACGGACTGAACCGCCCCTGGTTGTTGGACACCATTCCACTCGTCATCAGTGCGGTGGACTGGCGAAGTATTGAGCGGGGCATGAAACAACGGGCTTTTGTGCTCGACAAATTACTGGAGGACTTGTACGGCGAAAGAGTGTTGCTCAAAAAGGGAATTATACCCCCGGAGCTTATCTATGCGCACCCCGGATTTTTGCGCCCATGCGACAAAATCAAATTGCCGGGCCAACATCAACTCACGATGTATTCCGGTGACCTTTCACGCGGACCCGATGGCAAAGTTTGGGTGATCAAAGACCGTGCTCAGGCTCCTTCAGGAATGGGGTATGCACTCGAAAACAGAAGTGCGATGAGTAGGATCATTCCGGAATTGTTTCAGCAGCATCACGTCGCCAAACTGGGAGGATTCTTCAACAGCATGATGCAGGCCCTGATGCAAATCGCCCCACAGGGAAAGGAACACCCTCGTATTGTACTCCTTTCGCCGGGACCGCGCAATGAAACCTATTTTGAGCACGCCTTTCTGGCTTCCTATCTTGGCCTTACGCTGGTACAAGGAGAAGACTTGATCATGCGCGACAGTGCGGTGTGGATTAAAACCGTGGAAGGCCTGGAGAAAGTCGATATCATTCTGCGAAGGGTTGACGACACCTTTTGCGATCCGTTGGAGCTCCGCGAAGACTCCCAACTGGGAGTCCCCGGTTTACTACAGGCTGTCCGCAAAGGGAATGTTGCCGTTGCCAATCCGCTGGGAAGCAGCATCCTTGAAAACACCGGCCTCATGGCCTTCCTCCACGGTGCATTCAACTATTTCCTCAGTGAAGATCCGATCATCCCGATGATTGCCACCTGGTGGTGCGGACAGAAAAAAGAAATGGACTACGTGATCGATCATATCGACCAGCTCGTCATTAAGAGTAGCGTACGACTGAGCGGTTTCAAAACCGTAATGGGGAGTCGTCTTTCCAGGGCGGAAAAAGAAGAATTGATCCGGAAGATCCGGTTCGAGCCGTTCCGGTATGTAGGTCAGGAGGAAGTTGAGTTTTCTACTTCCCCCGTATTCACAAAAGAAAGGCTTGAGCCCCGGTTTAGTGTTCTTCGGACATACCTGGTGGCAACCAAAGACGGTTACGAAATGATGCCAGGAGGCCTTACCCGCTGTTCTCCGGAAAAAGGAAGCTTCCTGGTTTCCAATCAGGATGGCGGCATATCAAAAGATACCTGGGTGGAAGCTCACATTCGGAACAGCGTTCCTTCGATTGTTCATCAAGCTCCCGACATGAAACGAAAGGCCGTACTACCCAGTCGCGCGGCTGAAAATCTATTTTGGGTGGGTCGTTATACACAGCGTCTTGTTCGTACGTCCCGGTTTGTCCGCATTGTACTCAGAAGCCTTACGCAACCAGGTCATCAGAAT
>DATHFS010000336.1:0-2978 GCA_035317975.1 Cyclobacteriaceae bacterium
AATTCTCCCTGCCCTGTTCTTCCTCTCTTTATTAAAGCCAGCAACAGACCCTCTTTCATATGGTGACCGGCCAATACATCGATCAATGCCACCGGCATTTTAGCCGGTGGCCCGTTCTTTTCTCCATTCAAATCGATAAAGCCGGCTTCCGCCTGAATGACGGCGTCGTACCCGACACGATCGTTATGAGAACCATACCCCGTAATCTGGCCGTAGATGAGTTTGGCGTTCAGGCCCGATAGCGTTTTATAGTCGACGCCCAGTTTTTCTGCATCTCCGGGCTTATAGCTGGTAATAATTACGTCGGTCGCTGCTGACAATCGTTGAACGATCCTTCTTCCTTCAGGTTGGGATAAATCAATGGCGATGGACCGCTTTCCCCAATTGACCGAACAGAAATAGGCCGATACGTCGCCTTCTTTTTCTCCGGAAATTTTCCATGTGCGGGTGATATCCCCGTTGGTCTTAAGGTTTTCAACTTTGATCACCCCGGCGCCCAGCTCGGCAAAAAACTGGCCTACACTCGGTCCGGCCAGCACCGATGCCAGTTCCATGACTTTTAAATCCTTAAAAATCATGGTTCCCTTTCTCCCGCCCCGGCGACGAAAAGATCATTCTCCTTATGTAAATCATTTATTGCATTTTTGCGTTTCGATTACAAAATAAGAAGAAGATTCATGAGATTATTGTTCGTATTGGCCTTTTGGCTTGCGTTTAGCGCCTGCACCTCCCAAAAGGCGGAGCTTAAAACCGGCATCTGGCGGGGAGTCATTGAAATGCAAGGGCAGCAACTTCCCTTCAATTTTGAAGTTGTTAAGGTGGGATCGAAGTATAACGTCCACCTGAAAAACGGAGGAGAGAAGCTTCTTCTGGACGAAGTAAACCTGATCGGGGACACCGTGAGCATCGTTCTTCATATATTCGATGCCGAACTGAGGGCAAAGATGGATGGAGAAACCCTTACCGGCTACTACATCAAGAATTTTGAAAAGGATTATCGCCTGCCCTTTCGGGCCACCCGCGGTGACGATTACCGGTTTGAAAAGGTGACCGATAAACCGGTCACTGATTTCACCGGGACGTATGCCGTGAAGTTTGTTCATGAAAAAGATACCACTGTCTCCGTTGGCATTTTCAAACAGAAGGGGAATTACGTCGAGGGCACCTTCCTCAATCCCGATGGCGATTATCGCTACCTGGAAGGAAATAGTGTGGATGGAAAGATGTGGCTCAGCACGTTCGATGGTCATCACGCCTATATTTTCTCGGCTATCAGGCAGAATGAAAATACCCTGGTGGGAGAGTATTGGTCAGGAAAGACCTTTCATGCAAGCTGGGTGGGCCGGAGAGACGATCATGCCGCGTTGCCTGACCTGGAGTCCCTCACCTATTTAAAAAAAGGGTATGAAAAACTGGAATTCAGTTTTCCGGACGTCAATGGAAATAAAATCAGCCCTTCCGGCGAACGATACAAAAACAAGGTCTTGATTCTCCAGATCTTCGGTACTTGGTGCCCCAATTGCATGGACGAAACCAAATTCCTTTCGAGGTGGTATAAAAAGAACCGGGACCGTGGGGTTGAGATTCTGGGATTGGCCTACGAGCGAAAAGATGATTTCCAGTATGCCAGCGGACGCGTTAAGAAGATGAAAGAAAAACTGGATGTCGATTATGATTTTGTGATTGCCGGAACAAGCGATAAGGCGAAGGCTTCTGAATCGCTGCCCGCCCTCAACCAGGTATTTGCTTTTCCGACAACCATTTTTATTGGAAAGGATGGGAAAGTAAAACACATACACACCGGTTTTACCGGGCCGGGGACGGGAGTCTATTATGAGCAGTACATTCAGCGCTTTAATGAAACGGTGAATGAACTCCTCACCCCCAACCCTTCTCCATAAATGGAGAGGGGAGATTTTCGGGAGAGTCTATGGTCCATAAATGGAGCGGAGATTTTTGAAGAGTGGCCAAGGGTATAAATAATTAACAACGTAAAAACTCCTCTCCATCCATGGTCCATAAATAGAGAGGGGAGATTTTTGAAGAGTGGCCAAGGGTGTAAATAATTAACAACGTAAAAACTCCTCCCCCTCTCCATTCATGGAGAGGGGGCGGGGGGTGAGGAGAATGAAACGAGTTGTCATCGGTCTTTCAGGAGGTGTAGACTCCAGTGTGGCGGCCTATTTGCTCCGGGAGCAAGGGTATGATGTCATCGGTATGTTCATGAAAAACTGGCATGACGACTCGGTGACCATCAGCAATGAATGTCCCTGGCTGGACGACAGTAACGATGCCATGATCGTCGCTCAACACCTTGGCATTCCTTTCCAAACCATCGATCTCAGTGCAGCGTACAAAGAACGCATTGTTGATTACATGTTTGCAGAATACCAACGCGGCCGCACACCCAACCCGGATGTGCTGTGCAACCGCGAAATCAAGTTTGATGTTTTTCTGGAAGCTGCCCTTAAATTGGGTGCCGACTTTGTCGCCACCGGTCATTATTGCCGAAAGGGAGAATTGGAGAAGGGCGGAAAAACGGTTTATCAACTGCTGGCAGGAAAAGACGGAAATAAAGACCAAAGCTATTTTCTCTGTCAGCTTACGCAAGCGCAACTTTCGAAAGCGTTGTTTCCCATTGGTGAGTTGACCAAACCCCGTGTGCGTGAAATAGCAAAGAAGATCGGTCTGGTAACGGCCGATAAAAAAGACTCACAAGGATTGTGTTTTGTAGGCAAAGTCCACCTCCCCGACTTCCTGCAACAACGGCTCGAGCCCCGGAAGGGAAAGGTCATTGCCATTCCCCCTGATGCTCCTGTTTTTAAGAACGGAATTTCCGACGATCTGGCGCACCGGGTGATGCCTTTTCCGCTCGAACCCGGATTTGGAAACGTAGTGGGGGAACACAATGGTGCTCATTATTATACAATAGGCCAACGCAAGGGCCTGAACATTGGCGGGTTTCCGGAACCCCTGTT
>DATHFS010000337.1:0-5809 GCA_035317975.1 Cyclobacteriaceae bacterium
AAAACTGCGCAGCAGCAAATTGCCCATCAACACGGTTTCGGTTAACGGTCCCGCGTATCCGACAAACGGGGAAGATACTTCGGCATTGCCATATCCCGCTATGCAGGCATCCACCCACTGCCACCAATGACCGTCCATATCGCCGGGGACGCGCGTATATTTTTTTGGAACATTAATTTCCTTGTTCAAAGAAAGTGGAAGGAGAATGGGGTTGCGTCCGCCCCATCCGCACGCTGCTTTGCCTTTCGTTCCAATGAAAAGCGTGCTGCCTTCAAAATCACCCAGACCGGGCGGCCAGTCGCCCAAAACCTCATTCATGTTGGAATCGGGATCCAGCTCTTTGGGCCGTTCCGGCGTGATTCCTCCATCCATCCAATAGAGATCCAGGTCTTTCCCATTCTTCAGTTTGAACTTGAAACGAATGCTGCTGGACACCGGTCCGCTCAGCGGAAAATCCGCTTCGGAAAAAATGCCATTATAGACGGTGCTGGCACTGCCGGATACTTCTGTTGGATAACCCAGGTCAAGCAGTTTAAAAGGAGGACCCATAATGTGACATCCCATATCTCCCAATGCACCCGTTCCGAATCTCCACCAGCCGCGCCAATTGAACGGCACAAGATTGTCGATGTAGTCTGTAGACTCGGCCGTGCCAAGCCACAGGTCCCACTTGAGTTCTTTGGGTACAACAGGATGTTTGTCAGGCCAGGCAATCCCCTGTGGCCAGACCGGCCGGTCTGTCCAGCAGTACACCTGGGTTATTTCTCCAAGCAGGCCGGCTTCCATCCATTCCCTCAGGGTAAACATACCATCACAGGAAGCGCCCTGGTCGCCCATTTGTGTTACAACCTTATATTTTTTTGCGGCTTCCGTTAGAATGCGCGCCTCATAAATATCGTGGGCGAGTGGCTTCTGAAGGTAAAGGTGCTTATTCAACTGCATGGCACCGAGCCCTACGATGGCGTGGTTGTGATCCGGAATGGCAACGGAGACAGCGTCAAAATTTTTATTTTCCTTTTCAAACATCTCCCTCCAGTCGTGGTAAAATTTCGCTTTGGGGAATTCTTTCAGACGCGGCGCTGCCATGCGATCGTCCACATCACACAAGAAAGAGACCACGGCATTTTTTTTCGGGGCGGTGGCATAGTGCTGAATATCGTTTGCTCCCTCTCCCCCGCAGCCAATGGCGGCGATATACAATTTGTCACTGGGTGTCACATGGCCCAGACCGCTTACGGTAAAATTGGGGACGATGGAAAAGGACTTGCCTGCAGTAGCCGCGGCAGCTATCGGGCCGAGGGCAATGGCCGCTGCTCCGGTCGATGCCATTTGGATAAATTTACGCCTTGACAATCCGCGTTTAGTTTTTCTTTTCATCTTCTTTACTTGTCAATTTACAACGACTATTTTTTATCGCCTTTCGATTTTCCTTCCTTACCAAGAGCTTTCACTGCAATTTCTTTATAAAAGACTACATCATGCTCGCCATGGTTTTGCATGCCGATGTAGCCATATTCCGGTCTGATGCCGGGATAGGGTTCATAGTCAAATTTACGGGGAGGAACGGGATCTCCTTCTTTGAAGTCCGTTACTTTCACACCGTTTAGCATCACTACCGTCCTGTTCCCATCCAGGGTGATTTCAAACTCATTCCATTCCGGCCCGGGCTTCCAGGCAATGGCAAGCGGTTTTGTGAAGGCATAGAGCATGCCGGTGGAATGATATTCGTCTTCGCCGGATGTCTCCGGATGGTTGTCAATCTGAACTTCATAACCATACCAAACGGGCATCCAGGCTTCCCTGGGTTCAATAGGAATCCGGATATAAAACCCTGCGTTGCTGTTCTCTTTCTCCATTCGGAATACAACCCGGATCGTACAATTCCCAAACTTCTGACCGTCCCAATATAAAAGTCCCATTCCACCGTGGGTCTGAATGATCCCATTTTCGACCGTCATGTTACCCTCCCCCACATGCTTCCATCCGGTGAGGTCCTTACCATTGAATAGCTGCCGCCAACTTTTAGTACTTTCGGGCGGCACAGATTGCGCCAGTGATGAACGGCACGCTGGAAGGATGAACATGCTTAAAATCAATAAATGAGTTAGTTTTTCTTTCATGCTCGTCGTTTTGTTTTCAGGATCGCACAAAGTATGAAATTTCCAGCAATTGAATTCTGCCTTGCCTGTTCTCCGAATGCATTTCATGGCCGCTGTGCAATCTGTGGCCAACATTCCCTACCTTAATCCCATAAACTTCCACCATGAAGAAAAACTACTACCTGGTCGTTCTGATATTCGTTGTCTTCTTTGCCATTTCCTTTCTGACCAATATTCTTGGCGCGATCAATCCGAATGTCAGTGATAGTTTTTCTTTGAATGGAACGATGACCGGATTGCTCCCGTTTTCTTTTTTTATAGCGTATGCGTTAATGTCTATTCCTGCCGGAATGATTGTTCAGAAACTGGATGAAAAGAAGTGTCTGGTCTTTGCGTGGATACTGGCCCTCGCCGGTGCCCTGGTATTTTCTCTTTTTCCTTCCTTTCCTGTTTTCTTAGGTTCCCTATTCCTGATTGGTTGCGGAATGGCATTTCTGCAGGTGATCATCTACCCGCTCCTTCGTGTGGCGGGAGGAGAACAGCATTTTGCATTCAACTCCGTTTTTGCGCAACTGGTTTTCGGGGCGGCCTCTTTCCTGAGTCCTTTGGTGTACGCTTACCTTGTTACCCATCTTGGTAATCCAAGTCTCCCTAAGGGAATTGTCATTTCACTTATTTCCTACCTGACACCGGATACGCTATCCTGGGTATCCATTTATTGGGTCTTTAGTTTCGTAAGTTTTCTCATGATCACACTTATTCTGTTCTCCCGCTTTCCAAAAGTGGTACGCAGGGAAGATGAAATCGCGGGAGCGTGGAGTACGCATAGTGAGTTATTCAAGCGAAAAAGTGTCATCCTTTTTTTTCTGGGAATATTTTCATACGTAGGCACAGAACAAGGGATTGCAAACTGGATCTCTGAATTTCTGAGGACCTATCACGGATTCAAACCGGAATCCGAAGGCGCTCAAACAGTAGGTTTGTTTTGGGGTATGATGACGGTAGGGTGCTTGCCCGGCATGGCCTTGTTAAAGGTGATGGATAGTAAAATGGTGCTGCGGATTTTCACCGCCTCGGCCATCGTGATTTTGCCATGCACACTTTTGGGCAACGCGCGGTTTGCCCTGGTTGGCTTCCCCGCTCTTGGTTTTTGTTTATCGGTGATGTATGCCATCATTTTTTCACTCGCCCTCAACAGTATTGAAAAATTTCACGGGTCGTTTGCCGGAATCCTTTGTACCGGGATTGCCGGGGGTGCTTTCATATCGTTGTTGATTGGAAAACTGAAAGACCTCATCGGCCTGCAATCAGGTATGTTCCTTCTATTCCTGCCTCTTGTTTACATCCTTGCAATCAGCTATTGGGCAAAGCCTCTCGTAAAGAATGCGACGATCGGAGAATAAATGAATCACATAGAAACTGGAACAATCATTACTCCCTATACGGAAATGTGATGAGCTTGCCTTCTATGATACTTCGTGCCTCGTGGTAAAAATCGTTCAATTTCCACCTAAATGTGAACAAAATGTTGATAACTTTCGTATATTAGTTCTTACAAACAACGTTTTATGCGAAATGAAAGAAGCCAGTCTCGTAAAGTTTTACTTTGCTAAGTATTTTTTTCTGGCCTTTGGTCTATTGCAGTGGTTAATTAGTGGTCTCATTCTCTTCCGGAACGGAGATATTCCGAGAAGCCAATTCGCTGCATTTGTTTTCTTCACCATGGGCTTGGTATTTGTGTCGCTCTTTCTGCTGATCTCCAGCAAGATCAAGCGTGTAGCCATTAGCAAGAACAAGATTGTCGTCTTCGGCCGCCAGGAAGAGCGCTATGAATGGCCCGAAGTAAAATCGATCAAGAATGTTCCTTACCTCAATGCCTACCGGCTTAAGATCAAAGGGCACAAGCAGATCTATTTTTTCCCGGACCAAAGTTCTCAGCCATTGTATGGTCTGTTCTCTGAGCCCTTGTTCAAGAAGGGGAAGAAGTAGAATTAAAATTTAAGATTTAAAATTTTAAAATTGGTGAGGAGAACGCCTCATACTACAAGGGTAATAGCCCGACTCAAAAGGGGTTCCCAATCTTAAATTTTAAATCTATTTCACCACCCCAAGTTCTTTGCCCACTTCCGCAAATGCACGAATGGCAGTGTCAAGATGCTGGCGGGTATGGGCCGCAGAGATCTGAACGCGGATTCGCGCTTGTCCCCTGGCCACCACCGGGTAAAAAAATCCGATCACATAAATTCCTTTTTCCAAAAGCCGTTCGGCAAACTTTTGAGCAAGAGGAGCATCGTACAGCATGATGGGCACGATCGGGTGTTCCCCCGGTTTAATATCAAAGCCTGCTTTTGTCATTTCCTGGCGAAAATAGAGCGTATTCTTTTCCAGGACATCGCGAAGCTCGGTTGTTTCAGACAGCATTTTAAATACTTCGATCGAGGCGCCGACAATGGACGGCGCCAGCGTATTCGAAAACAAATAGGGCCGGGAACGCTGCCGCAATAATTCAATAATCTCTTTCTTGCCGGCTGTGAATCCCCCTGATGCACCCCCCAGGGCCTTCCCCAATGTCCCCGTGATGATATCGATCTTGCCATGGACTCCACGGTATTCCGGAACACCCCTGCCCGTTTTGCCGATAAAGCCTGTGGCATGGCACTCGTCCGTCATGACCAACGCCCCAAAAGCATCCGCGAGTTTGCTGATTTCATCCAGCCGGGCAATGGTCCCATCCATAGAAAAGGCCCCGTCTGAAACGATGATCATCTGTCTTGCTCCTTTCGCTTTTGCATCGGTGAGTTGTTTTTCAAGGTCGGCCATATCATTGTGTTTGTAGCGATAGCGCATGGCTTTGCTCAGCCTCACTCCATCGATGATAGAGGCGTGGTTCAGCTCATCGGAAACAATGGCATCTTCCGCTCCGAACAACGGCTCAAAAATTCCGCCGTTCGCATCAAAGGCAGCGGCATACAAGATCGTATCTTCCGTTCCCAGAAATTCCGAAATCTTTTCTTCCAATTCCTTATGGATGTCCTGTGTTCCACAAATGAATCGAACAGACGACATGCCAAACCCATGGGTATCGATGGCCTTTTTAGCGGCGGCGATGACGCGAGCGTGGGAAGAAAGACCCAGGTAATTATTGGCGCAAAAATTAATTACTTTTTTCCCGTCGAGGGTAGTAATGTCGGCCCCCTGGGGGGAGACGATGATACGTTCTTTTTTATAGAGTCCCGCCTCGCGAATGGACTCGAGTTCTTTTATTAGTGCGGGCTGAATATTCTTATACATAATGCTATCGGATTTTGGGATTGAAGTTCGTTGGCCTTGAATTCCCGGGAATCAATTTTCTTCCCGATGGGATGCTCCCCTAAGGTCAGGGGGCAAAGCTACAAATGTACCCGTACATCGTAAATCGCAAATTGTTTTAACTTCGCGCACTCGAATTTGGCGAATGAAAAAAACGAAAATCCTGCTGGTCGGGGCCGGCGGCCAGTTGGGTTCTGAACTCACTCAGGGCCTATGGACGATCTACGGAAAGGACAATGTAATTGCCTCGGATATTAAAGATCCCCAGGGCATTCTAAAAGAGGGTCGGTATGAGAAGTTTGACGTGATGCAACGGGACAAACTTTTTGAATTGATAAAAAAAAATGAAATCACTCAGATCTATCACCTGGCAGCGCTTCTCTCGGCTACGGGAGAGAAGG
>DATHFS010000338.1:0-5558 GCA_035317975.1 Cyclobacteriaceae bacterium
TAAGGTTGATATCGCCGCACACGTGCGGAGCATCAACGGTTGTCTTTTTTGGGATTGAAATCTTACCGGAATCTTCACGGCCACCGGTTTTCACATTGGGAAAAACATTTCCCGCTGAAGGCATGCAGACGGAGAGCCCGATCAACATTCGCAACCCTACGGCGTACTGTTTCAACATACCTTAAAGGGTTAAGTCTTTTTCAAGGCGAAAAAATCTTCATGAAAGGTAAAGGCCACCGAAACAATTTTCAATAACAACCGTCATGCCGTGATGAAACATTGATCGCGGTAAACGTTTTTATGGATTGGAGGGTAGGGTATGCCGGGAGAAAAAGGTCATCCAAAATTGGATTTCCGGAATGAGTAAGGCTGGGGGAGGAGAGGATGGTATTTTCTGTAAAACGATGTGAATGGATCTGCAAATCAAGCCCGGCACCGTATCCGAATTTTAAGGGGCAGCTTCACGCTGTACCCCTACCTCAAAAAAGTTGAAAAACATTTGCGCAGTCAAATAACTGCATTATATTTGCAGTGAAATAACTGCATAAATGAAAACAAGGCGGGACATTTTCCAGGCAATCGCAGACCCGACGCGAAGGGCTATTTTGACGCTGGTTGCGGTGCAGGCTATGACACCGGGAGCGATAGCCGACAGCTTTGATTCATCAAGACAAACTATTTCAAAGCACATTCAAATCCTTACGGAATGCCAGCTTCTGAAACAAGAACAATCGGGCAGGGAGATCTATTATCACTTCAACCCTAACAAAATGAAAGAAATAGCGGAATGGCTGGTGCCTTTTGCGAAAATGTGGGATGACCGGTTCAATAAATTAGAATCCATCATGAAAAAATACAAACATGGAGCAAAAAACAAAAATTAGTGCCGTAGACGGCAAGCAGGAATTAATGATCACAAGGGAATTTGATTTACCATTGGAATTACTTTTTAAGGCATACGCCGAGGTCGAACTTGTCGAGCAATGGATGGGAACGAAAGTACTGAAACTTGAAAATAAAAAGCACGGCAGTTACCAATTTGAAACAACCGATCCGAAAGGAAACAAACACGGGTTCAGCGGGGCAATCCATGCGTTTGTTCCGAACCAGAAGATCACCCGGACATTTGAAATGGAGAATACGCCGTTTGGCGTCCAGCTTGAGTTTATGGAATTTGAAAAACTCACGGACAACACCAGCAAACTGAATATGCATGTAGTATATCGATCAGTCGCACAGCGGGATCAGGTGCTGCAGTTACCCTTTGCTCAAGGCATAAACATGGCGCATAACCGACTACAAGAAATAGCAAGCAAATTGAAATCTTGACAAAAACAGAGTGGAGCAAGGACCACTGAAAAAAACGGAGGTATCCAAAAGGCCAGACGATTAGGAAAAAAATAAAAAATGACAAAATGAAAACGTTGAGAATTATTCTAATTGTGCTTCTTGTATTCTATGGTTTGGGGGCCTTGACGGGAGCAATACTCAGCCTTTTCAATCAGACAAAACAGGCGGAGCTACAGCATGTGGGAGAAGTGACAATGGGTGTGGAGAAATTACTTTTGCTATCAGGAGCAATACTCACTGGGCAAGTGTGGCTGTATTTTTCTGCCATTGCTTTGCTGGTGACAAAAATGAAGGAAGGTTATATGTATGCAGTGACATTAGGTTTCATAGAACTAATTCAAGCTATTGTCATAGTAATCGCATTTAACATGCACAATTTTGGCAATGCAACAGACTATTTAGCAATTTTGAAAGGTTTGTTGCTCCTTGTAGTGGCGCTGGTTGCTTTCAGGAAACAACAAACTTCTAAATCATGACAAAGAGAAATAAAATCATCTACTGGATTGCTACGCTCTGGCTTGCACTGGGAATGGTATCCACCGGACTCGTACAGTTATTCAGAATGGAAGCGGAAGGTGCCGTGGCGCCACCGGGGGTATATGGTATAAAGTATTTAGGCTACCCCGTCTATTTTCTAACCATCCTGGGTGTTTGGAAAATGCTGGGAGGTATAGCCGTGCTTATTCCTAAATTCCCGTTGCTAAAGGAATGGGCTTATGCAGGCTTTTTCTTTGTCATGTCGGGAGCGATATTTTCACATATCGCGATGAGCGATCCTGTTATGGCATTTTTTCCTTCGTTGTTATTGCTGGCCCTGACCGTGATATCCTGGTATTTCAGACCGGCGGATAGAAAATTATCCCGATAGTCAATAAATGAATGGTATGAATCCTAAAGTTGATTGGTTTTTTAGTAAAGCCGGAAAGTGGCAGAAAGAATTTGTGCAATTGAGAACGATCATTCTTGACTGTGACCTGATCGAAGAATTGAAGTGGGGCCAGCCTTGTTATAGGTTTGAGAAAAGCAACATCGTTCTGATGCATGGATTTAAAGAATACTGCGCGCTTTTGTTTTTCAAAGGCGCTTTGTTAAAGGATGCCAAGGGTATTCTCGTCCAGCAAACTAAGAATGTTCAGGCGGCCCGTCAGATCCGGTTTACCAACGTTCGGGAAATAGTGAAGATGAAAGCCACTTTGAAGAAGTATATCTATGAAGCCATTGAAGTGGAAGAAGCGGGTTTGAAAGTCATTCTCAAAAAAACAATGGCGTTCGCAATTCCGGAGGAATTTCAGAATAAATTGGATAAAAGTCCTGCTTTGAAGACTGCTTTTGAGGGGTTGACTCCCGGACGCCAAAGGGGATACCTTCTTTATTTTTCCACGGCCAAACAATCAAAAACGAGGGAGGCAAGAGTTGAAAAATACACGAAGCAAATTCTTAAGGGGAAGGGATTGGAAGATGAGTGATAATACTATCCATCGCCCTTGACACACCAATTCAACCGTAAAACTATGAAAAGCAGTAAAAAGACGTTATCAATAGGACAACGTGAGGACTTGTTCATAGCATTGCACGAGCGTTTTGAGAAAAACGTGAAACGCCATAAAGGTCTTGAGTGGGCTAACGTGCTGGTAAAGCTGGAACGTGATGCTGAAAAATTGCGGTCGCTCAATGAAATGGAAATAAGCGGCGGTGAACCGGATGTTGTTGGTTATGATAGCAAGACGGACCAATACATTTTTTACGATTGTTCAGCGGATAGTCCTAAAGGCCGCAGAAGTCTGTGCTATGACGGTGAGGCGCTGGAGTCAAGGAAAGAGAATAAACCGAAAAATAGCGCTATGGACATGGCCGCCTCCATGGGCATTGAGCTTTTAACCGAAGAACAATATCGGGAACTGCAAAAATTGGGAGAGTTCGATACGAAAACATCGAGCTGGGTGCAAACTCCTGCTAAAATCAGAGAACTTGGCGGCGCCCTCTTTTGTGACCGCCGCTATGACCATGTCTTCACCTATCACAACGGTGCGGAATCGTACTATGCTGCCAGGGGATTCCGTGGCACGCTAAGAGTCTGATCCCGGGCGATAATTGTTTCCCGCAGACCTGTCCGACGAAGCCTTAGCGCAGTCGGATCTCGCAGATTTACGCAGAATGGATCAGCGAAAATCTGCGGGAAACAAACCCCTGGCATTAAAGAAAAAATTGTCAGGATTTCCTTGAAGGGTATGACTTGACTTTGGTGTGACCGGAAACCATCTTTGTTCAAGTCTTTCAAAGTATGGAGAAATACATCTTGCAGCTCCTTTCGGATATTGCTTGTACTACGGAAAATATAAGTTGGCCCTTCCTCAAGAAGGAGTTGGACTTTCGCGACTGGATCTCACCGGATGAAGAAGAGAGAACCGCTCCGGTTCGCAATCTGGAAGAATGGACGGGCATCACCAAGGAACAGCTTCCGCCCGCCGAAATGATGTCCTATACACAAGTGTCCAGGCTGTTACGTGCGTTGAAGACCATGCTGGATACCTATAATTGCTGCTTTGTGCTCCAGCTGCAAGTGCCCGAGCGCATTCAATATGCCACCATCCGTGACAATTTTAATCAGCAGGTAAAAGTAAGGGAATGGCATATCGGGTTCTTTGAGGTTTGCCGTTCCGGCACCGAACACGGAAAATGTGCATTGGGTGAGTATTGTCAATGCGCCTTTTATGAAGATCTTTTTGCAGGGTTTGTGGATGAAGAATTAAGTCCCGAAGAAGAGCGGGCAAGAGCGCTGGAAATGGAGATCGAACACCTTCGGCGAAAATACGGGGGCGACTGGATGAAGTATTATCCGTACCATCTTGATGCAACGTATGACGATAGCGATGAAGGCTCCGGGGACGATGGCTTTGACGATGATGAGGATGAAGCGGATGATTGGTGGAGGAAGTAAGGAAAAATATATCTCCTTCCTGACCGCCAGGGAAATAAAGTACCACAGGGACCCGATTGCGCTGCTTAATTCGCTTCAGACATTGACGGGGGTACCACGTCAGGCGAGCTAGCCCATTGCTTGTTAGGCCTTGGACCCATATTCAGTACCAATGTACCTCCGTTAGTCAGCGCGGAATGATCGAACCATGCTTTGTTAAGCGGCGCGCTGTTCAATGTAGCCGATTGAACGTATTTGTTTTGTGCCGATACGTTTTTTGCTTCAATCACAAAGGTTTTGTTATTACCTAAATTAATAGTCGATTTTTTAAAAATCGGGCTGCCTATAAGCCACACCGGGTAATTAGGGATCATCGGATCAGAGTAAATGCCCATTGCACTGTTGATGTAAAAGTGCGACATCAGCCCGGTATCTTCATCACCACATATACCGAAAGGGCCTGCGGTATACAATACATCAATAATTTCGCGGATGCGTTTTTGTGATCTCCACGGAGCACCCGCATAAATGTATAGGTAAGGTATTTGCCGTGAGAATTCATTGCCATGGGCATAATTTCCAATTAAACCTGTCATATCCGGGAATTGATCCAGGAATTCATATTTTGACGTTTGATATTGCTCGGTAAATAGTGCGTCCAATTTATTGTTAAATAGTTCACGGCCTCCCATCAGGTTCATTAACCCCTGAATATCATGCGTAACATACCAGGTATATACCCAGCTATTCATTTCAGCAAAATAATCTCTTCCGCCCTGTCCGCCTGATAATTTCGGGTTAAAAGGAGTAATCCATTTACCATCCGCTGTTTTGGGCGACATAAAACCGGTTTCGGTATTAAACACGTTTTGATAATCATGCGCATGCTTCATAAAAAACGCATAGTCATCCATCTTGCCTAAACCTTTTGCCACCTGCGCTATGCACCAAGCCTCATACGCGGCTTGTAGTGTAACAGTGACAGCCTGCCTTTTCTCAAACGGATGTACTTCCGGCACCCATTCTTTTGTGTCCAGGGGTAGGGAAGGGAAAAATCCGTTTTTAACGTAAAAGCTATCCAGTTGGGTAGCAGGACCCTTTCTCCAGGGTAGTTTGGTTGATTGCAAAAACTCAATCTTCATGTTCTCGTACGCTTTTGGCACATCAAAATTCCGGATACCGCGCTGAACCATATCCGCTATCATCACCAGATTAGTATGTTGGAACATACCGCCCTGACCTGAAACAGGTGGAAATAATTCGCTTTTTGACATGGCGGCATATCGTTGCG
>DATHFS010000339.1:0-4060 GCA_035317975.1 Cyclobacteriaceae bacterium
TACCGGCTAAGTAATCGCAAAACAATTTTTGAATCTTGAAAAATTATCACCTTTATTTGCTCACCAGCTGGGCATTCTTGTTGCCGAAAACTGGGCATTCCTGATTGCCATTTTCTGGGCATTGTTGATTACCGACTACAACAATCGAATGTGCCCAAAGCTGATTCTCTTGGCAAAAAGCCGAAGTGGTACAAGTTCAAAAAACTAAAGGAATCGAAGAGGAAACAAAAAGAGCAAAAGAATTAAAGAGTATTGCGTGAATGTCAGTAGCAATGTGATGATTTCATCATGCGAAAAAAAATCAGTATCGATACAGAGACAGGAGTGGTTACTAGTTGCCGAAGGCGCTGCGCAATTTGTTTTGGCTTAAGTAAGGATACTTCAATTAAGAAGGGACAGATTGCTCATTTAAATAAAGATAATTCAGATAGCAGACGCGAGAATCTTGTGTTCTTGTGTCTTGAACATCACGACCAATACGATTCTCGTACAAGCCAAAGCAAAAATTTCACAATGGCTGAAGTTGCTTTTTTCAGGCAGGAACTTGAGAGATCCATTGCTAAGAGTTGGCAAGAACCAGTATTTTTTGAAACACTTCCATTAATTGATCTTACTGACATTTCGGGACACTATTATTGGGAAACTGACAATGCGTCTGCTGAACTTGATATTAATGCTCTTGGGAAGAACCTGATACAGGTTACAGGTATCGCGCTATCGGGTACAGAAAAAAGATATGGTCCGAATTTAGGCCAAGTTGAATTTAAAGAAAAGTTGATGGATGATGAGATTGTTTATGCGGACCCAAAAACGGGGTACGAAATGCGAATTAAGTTTGGTAAAGATGAATTGGCAGTTTCTGAAAAAATCCAACTTGGAGTATTCGGGAACAACGTACGTTTTGAAGGTGCTTTCAAAAAAGCAATAGGACCGAAAGAAAGTCATTCTGCCTTTAATGAACTTTTGACCATCGTTATAAAAGAAGGAAATCTGTATCTCAGAAAAGAAGATGAAGTCCTAAGACAGTTAACCTTTACTGGAAAAGATGACCACCCAATCATACTCGACAATCGAAAAGTACTTTTTATAAGATACGAAGAATGTATAGGCATGTCCAAAGACGAAGCAATGGGTCTCAGAACTTATTTTCGAAGTAGGATTATGATCTTAGATATTAATAGTTTAATTGAGGATGTAGTTGCTGATCGCAAACCTTATCAAGACGGATCAGCGGGCACATTTGAGTTAATTCAAATAATAAACCCTACATTATCTTTAGATGGAGCGTATTTATACTTCGTCACCGAAAAATGGACTACAGCTAATCAGCTAGTAAAGATAAGACTTGATTCTAAAATGTGGACTGAGCTATTTACTGCTGAATCGTTTGAGCTGATCAGAGGTGGTGAGTATAAGAATCTGTTTCTTGTTGCATTTAGTGAGATGCGTGGTAAGGGAAGAGATATTTACTACAAACTTTGCGATGAGTCTGGAAAAACACTTAAGGAATTCGACTCACAGGAGACTCTGCTTGAGTTCCGTAAGTCAATCGTTTAGCATGTATTCTGACAGTTACTTCTAACTGCTGATACTTGTTTGACATTTTCAGCAAGACCTAGTGAAATTGCGTATTGGCGTTCTTGAGCTTCAGTCATTTTATTTTTTCAACCTGAACACTCAACTGAATATTCCGGAGGGTCTGACCCAGTGATTCCGCTAATGATCTGACCTACCCCCTTGGTGAATAGAATTTGATGTCATAAAGGTATTAGTTTTTCTTTGAGTTAGAAGTTGATTTTTTGCGTGGCGATTCTCCCTTTAATTCAATGCGGTTTGCGTTTGTTAAAAGTCGGTCCATAATGGCATCGGCATTATGCGAATATTCACATAAGGCTGATTATCATCACTTTTTTATTATGCAAAGTATTCCCGAAAAAACTCTATAAATCAAGCGATTAGGGGCATTTACTCCTCCGACGATGATAATCCCGGATTGTCGTTCGTGATAGCCCGTCAGGCGTTTGGTCTGCCTGATGCTTTGACCTTGTTGATACAATTCAATGATGCGCTTAATTTGATGCATACGTAGTGGTTTTGCCATGATCTGAGATGAGGTGCTAGTCAGAATGGAATAGAAATCTAGCGTTGCGCGAAGGTTACGTAACAAAATGTGGTTTTAATACGCGATATTTTGAGTAAATATTTACGCACCTTAGATACGGAGAATCAGCGAGATACATATTAAGGTGTTACTTTAACACACCCTAATCCAAAGTAGTTGAAAGTGGTTTATTTATTCAGAATTAGTAATTTTACAGTTGTAAATAAAAAACCCCGATGCGCTGACATCGGGGCATAAACGGGAGTGGCGGCTTTATCTATCCTGTTGGATTACAGACTTAGATTTTACAAAACCTCCCATCTGTTTTAGAACTCAAGAAGGGCTGCCCCGAAAGGCGGCCCTTTCTCGTTTACAAAAATACTAATAATTCGAGTTCATAATCCAAATTCAACGGGCGACATTGTAAGGTTTTGCTGCACTTTTACGTTTATGAAGTACCTCAATTTTTTTAAGGCAGGAGAATCGATTCATTTTCATTCACTTAAACTCATTGGGTGAAGTGGACTTTGAGATAAAGATTTTTTTAATTTTCTTTTGTCGTGAAATTTACATGACCGTTTTCACCCGGAAAATGCTGAAAAATGTCGGAAAACGTATGAATGGTTCGAGTGAAGGGACTCGAACCCACTATGATAGGAAACTACACACAAAGATTAAAACCCCGATGCAAGGGGCTTTTTTATTACTTTTGCCGCTTCGTTTTTTTAGTTTGATTGTTATTTAATCAGCACAAGTTCCTTTTGCAGAACATCTGATCTGGCACTCTTGATTTCGGTTTCCATATAACTTTACGACAGATAGAACCGTGAGCGGAGTTGTATTTCGGTCGCCGTTGTGCCACTTATTTCGCTCGCCATGGCCGGAAAACGCATAGATATCATGGTGAAGTCGGCAATCTGGCACCGGAGCTAACCGTAAACTTTACTGCGCTTTCTAATCTCAACAAACCAAAACAATATTACCGAAATCCAATTTACTCAACTTACCAAGGATGAGTTAAAGGACTACAAGAAGCGACCCAATGTAGCAAGCGAGGCATTCCGTAATGCCGCAAATGCGGTACAGCGAAGTGATAATTGGCTTGGGGATTATTTCCGCAGAATGGTTTTCGGTTTTTTAGCCGGTAGCTTTTTCCAGACAGGTTTATGAGTTCGCAATGGAACAGTATCCGGTCCACCAGCAAGGCGGTAGCCAGCACCTCGTCGTCGAGAAGTATCGCCAAGTCAGCGGCGGTCTTCATGATCAATCTCGGATCTACGACGGTACCTGAAACTCTCCCCTGCGAGATTTGCATCCAGCCAATCGAATTGTTCGCACGGTTGAAAAGATGATCTTGAAACTTTCAAAAAGCGCCGAAAACTGAGATATTGAAAGCAGATGGAATACCTATCCCCGTATTAACCCCTGTCGACCCCGCATATCTACAGTTTGTCAATTAAGAACTGATAGTATTTGACGCTCGCGATGTGCTGGAAGAGCCTTTCTTGCAAACCTTGGTTGAGGATTAGATGCTGCTTGAGCTCTCTTCTAATGACATCCGGCAAGTATGAGACCAAGTCCTCACCAATCATTCCACTCCTAACGTCTGTCGCGTCAAACGTGAACTCAAGTATTTTGTGTTCGTCAATATAGCAGCTGGCTATCCATAGATATTTTGGCTGACTTTTGGATAGTCTTGTCATTTTTTCAGCCGGTTCAAGGCTCGAGCTCTTTATTAATGATTTGTGATGTTCGCTAAAATCAATCTTTATATCCCAAACCAGGTCAGATACAATCCATTTGTCAAAGAATAAGGTTAGTATGGTATCCAAGCCAAGGACGATTGCCTCAATGTCTTCATATGAAATTCGAATTTTCGGATAGACCGAAACCACTATGTTAATGGCGTAGGTTGGTTCTGTTGGCGAAATTAACAGTGTCCAAGGCGAGCTTAACTCT